>JAKVCH010000190.1 GCA_022447485.1 Polyangiaceae bacterium
GAAATTGGAGCTCGCGCGAGGAGTTCAGCTCGCCGTTGACCTTCGATAGTCTCCTCGAGAGCAACTAAGAGCCACGACTTTTCCCCGAGCCATTGATACAGACGGGTGGCCTCAGCGAGTTCACTACCTCGTGCTTGGAATATTTTTATGTATTCCTCCTTGGTGGTGCCAGCTAAAGCGGAGCTGGCTCTCCAGCACGAAAAACCATCGCTCTTGTTCTCTGGAGTGCATAGAAATTGGTTTTTGACCCAAGATTCGAATTGCCGATACAGAGAACTCTCAGCTCTATTATCGTTCTCGACATTCTCCTTCTCGACCGAAGCTTGAGCTCCTTGGCCCAGACAGTCTTTCAGGGGCCGGAGCGAAAAATGCCCGTGATTCAGCGGCCCATCTCTTGTCGGATCGTCTCCCTGAACTTCTGCCTGGCACCAGTCAACGTCGAGTCCGTCGAATTCTAGGTACCAAAGAGCCAGGTCGGGGTTCAGCTCAGGATCAATCTCCATCAGCTGCTCAATACTCACTCCGTCGGAGAGGTTACATTTTGTTAGCTGGATATCCGGACGCTGGGCAAATTGTTCCAGGAAGGCACGGGCGAGAGAAGGGGTGAGGTATTGGTGAAGGTCCTTTAACTCACGGGCATGGCTCTTGAGCTCTTGTTGGTAGATTTTACGTTGCGTCTTCTGCTCTTGTGCCGCAGCTGCAGAGGCTTTCGCCTCTTCCTTTTCGAGTTGTTTCTTCGCGGCGGCTTCTTCTTTGAGGCGTGTCTTTTCGAATTTCTCTTTTTCTCGCCTTTCCTTTGCGGCTTGCTTTTGCTCGGCACGCAGGGCAGCGGCTTCAGCTTTCGCTTGAGCATTTGCCTCTCGTTCTAAGCGTTTGAGCTCTGCTGCAAGAGCTCGTTTTTTTGCAGCCTCATCTTTCGCCTTTTGCTTCTCCTCCGCGATTGCCAAGTTTTCCTGTCTGCGTTTTTCGGCGGCCTCTCGTCGAACCTGAGCCGCAGCTTCTCGCTCTTGGCGGAGGGCCTCCTTCTGAGCTGCCCTTTCGGCGAGCAGCTTTTCTCTTTCAGCCTGTTTTTTCGCTAAGAGCGCGGCCCGGGCGCGATCGCGCTGACGCTTTTCTTTGGCCCGGACTTGTGCGGCTTTTTTGCGCTCCGCATCAATGATTTTTTGTTTCGCATCGTCCCGCTTCTTTTTTTCCTGTGCCTTTTCTGCTGCTAGACGGTTTTCTACGCGGCTGACTGCCTTGGCGGCGGTGGCCTTTTTTAGCCTTTTTCGCTTTGTTTTGGCGGTGGCTTTCTTAGCGGTCGGCTTTTTAGCGGTGGCTTTCTTAGCGGTCGGCTTTTTAGCGGCGGCTTTTTTAGCAGTCGGCTTTTTGGCGGTGGTTTTCGTAGCGGTTTTCTTGGTTCGGACCATGGTCATGCAGGGCAGAAAATATCGGCCTAGGTCCTTAGCGCGAGTCTTCCTCCGGGTACAGTGGGCCGCGCCGTCCTAGAGATGAATGCTCGGAAAGGCGTCGGGTCCCAGCTGCGAGCCCGCTGGAATATCAAATTTTATCTCTTCGGGGGTGTGCCCAGGGCCGGCGGGCTGTACACAGGAGCACCATGAAAGAGAACGACTTCGACTATGATTGCTATTCAGAATTGAATTTGCAGCGTTTAATGGTGGCCGACCGTCCGCGTACGGTCGCATTTGCCGACGCCATTTTCGAAGCCACTCAGCAGGGCAATCGGGTGATCGATGCGGGCGCCGGGACCGGCTTGTTGGCAATGCTGGCGGCTCGCGCAGGGGCAGGGCGGGTGCATGCTTTGGAGCGCGCTTCGATAGCTCGCTATGCGGAGCAGCTGGTGAAAGCGAATCGTCTGGGAGATACCGTGGAGGTGATTCGAAAGAATGCGGCAGATTATCAAGCCCCTGAGCCGGTCGATTTGATTGTGAGTGAATGGTTGGGGCACTTTGCCTTTACAGAAGCTATGGTCCAAAAAGTCATGGCGTGTCGCGATAAAAACCTGCGCCCAGGCGGAAAGATGCTCCCTGCGCGGGTGGACCTGCTTTTGGCACCCGTTGAATCAGAAGCCCTCTATATTGATGAGGGTCCAGGCTTCTGGGATATCAAAATTAGAGATATCGACTTTTCCTCGCTGGAGGAGGCGGAGCTCAACCAAGCCTTCGGTATCAAGACGATGGTGCAAGAGGAGGACCTTCTCGCGGCAGGTCAGCCGATGGTCTCTGTTGATATGGTGCATGCTCAGCCCGACGACCTTTGGGCGAAAGGAACGCTCGTCTTTCAGGCCCAAAGAGCAGGCTCATTTCATGGCTTTGCTGGCTGGTTCTTTGCCCAGCTTTCCGACTCCTACGCCCTGGATACCGCACCTGGTGCGCCGCTGACTCATTGGCGGCAGACCTATTTCCCTTTTCACCCTCGTGCGGTGGAAGCTCAGGAAGAAATCTGCGTCGAGTACAAGTTAGCGCAACACCCTGTGGAACCCACGAGTGTCGAGCTAACCTTACAAGTTGATGATGAAGAGCTGGTTTTCACTGTCAATTGAAGCGAGGTTTCCCTCGATGTGCTCAGAGCACCTCGGTATCAAAGCTGATGCCGGCAATATCGAAGCTAGTGCTGAGGGGAGCCTCATTGCTCACAACGACCACTCCTAGACGAGCTAGCTGGCTCCGTGCGTCGACCTGGCTGAGGTCGATAGCAATATCTGCCCATTCACCGTCGCAGTCGACTTCTTGACGGTAGGAATAGGCAGCGTTTTCTGCATCTTTTTGTGTCTCTATTTGCAGCTGAACAGTGGCGCCAGCATCGCATCGAAGCCCAATGTGGAGCTGATCATAGGCAGAGGCGTCGAACTCTCCTAAACCTTTGGGGTGCCAATTACATTCATCACCAATTTCGTCAAAGCGGCTACAATCTCGGGGAAGGAACTCCATCCACAGTCCTCCCCAGGCCTCACCATCCTCTAAGGTGCTGACTTCGATGGTGGCAGAGAGTAGACTGCGGTCTTCTTCTTCGCGGTAGCCCCGGCTAATATCGCCCCAAACCCCCTCACCAAAGCCTAAGTCGTAGGAGGAGTCGTAGGTCATTACGGCGGTGGCTTCGTCACGCTTGCTCTCTGGCCGATCCCAGAGATCATTGAGAGCAAGCCAGTTGCCGCCGTAGCGATTTTGCCCAGAATAGCTCATATCGTCAAAAAGAGCTCGATTGGGGAGAAAGGGGGCACAAACGCTCTTATCTTGCTCTGTTTCCGTCTGAAAGGCTTGGAGCGCCTGCCAGGGACCGGTGTCGGACCAAGGAGCCGTGCCCGTTTCTGGGATAATATGGGCTGCTGGATGATCAAAGGCCCAAACCGCCACGCCTGATTTTTCGTCGAGGCAGTTGGCCAGAAAAGCAAGATTATCCAGATTGGTCACGCCCTGATTGTTTTCACTGCCCTCCCAGGCGTCGACCCATGCGGGAACGCCGATCAACAGCTGGCGAGCATCAAAGCCTTGGCTCAACGCAAAGTTTTGAACCTCCTGGTAGTCGGCTCGACCTAATCCCCCCGCGAATGTCTCGACGTAGCCCATGGCGTGAATCGAATCGACGGCTCCCGCCCAATCACCCCACCAGGCCGGTTGCGGAATCGCTCGCCCATTGAACGCAAAAGAAGCGGCCGTGAGAATTTTACCCTGAGGCTTGAGCTGCTCAGAGAGGGTAGCAACGAGTCGAGCAAAGAGCTCGCGATCTGCTCTTGTGTAAGTGGAGTCGGGTCCGTCTTGTTTCCAGGCTTCTAAGTCGAGGTCGATGCCGTCGAGATCAAATTTACCGACAATTTCGAGCAGAGCAGCGGCGACTTTCTCGACTCCATCGTCTTTGAGGGCGGTTCTTACGAGGCCCCAATGAAAACCAGGCTCGCCGAGTTGGGTGCCTTCGTTCATGATTGTGGCCAAGGCCAAGACGTCTTTTTGGTGTGCTTGCTCGACGAACCAGCGCACGTCGTCGTCGGTGACGCTATTCATGTACTCCAGAGTCGATGCCTCGGTCAGGGTCCAGAATTGGAGTCCGATTCGAGTCAGGGAATCGGCCGCGCCTAGCTCAGGAGAGTTCCAAACTTCCTTGCCCGTTTGCACTCCGTACGGTGGGACCCAGGCCATGACCTCTTGACCGACCATTTTTGTTTGATCAGCTGCTCCACCTTCTTCTTGGTTAGCGGCAGCGTCGCCATCGGTTTGGTCGTCGGTACTCGATGTCGCTCCGGCTTGTTCGCCGCTTGAGCTTTCACAGCCGCAGAAAAAAGCAATGCACATAGTTGTGATCGCAAGGGGAAGGCTTGGTCGAGAGATACTCATGATTCCGCTATGGCCGCAAATCAGAGTTTTCATTTTCAACGATTATCTTTTGCTCTCCGCTCTCCTGAGCGTCTCTTTCTCTAGAAGTCGCGCCTAGGTCGACACAGGGATACGACGACCCTGTTGATGGGTGTGCTCTTGGAGGAAAATGTAGGTTGCAGGGATGATGTTTCGAGAACAAGCAGCTTTGGTGTCTAACGAATCACTGACGGTAAAGAAAATGAAATTTATTTTGTGATAGCGCTTTCCTTGTGTAGGCAAAGGTGAGTTCTTAGTGAAAAAATGCGGAAGCGCCTTCTCTGGTTGAATTTAAGTGTTAGTTTGAGGTCATGCTTCGTCTGCTTAGCTCGGTCTTTCATCAGATGCTTCCTTCGACCGAACGACCAGCCCTGTTAGCTCCTGCCCTATCAGAACCAGCCCTGTCAGAACGAGGCGCCGCCGTGCAGAAAGGCGCCGCACGACTTTTCGTGAGGTCTTTGGTTCTCTTGAGTTCTGCAGCTCTCACCTGGGGATGTATTACCCCCGACTTTCTCTTTAACGACGACAGCAATGCGTCGGTGGGCGGTAGCCCCAATAACCCGGGTAACTCAGGTGGCTCAAGTTCTACAGGCGGCAGTGGGTCCTCGGGAGGATCTGGCTCCGGTTCAGGAGGCAGCAACCCGATTGCCGACCACTGTACCAACCGGGAAAAAGACGCTGATGAAGCGGATGTCGATTGCGGAGGTCTCGACTGTGAGCCTTGTTCGATTGATAGTAGTTGTCAGAAAGACAGCGACTGCGTCAACCAAAGCTGCACCCAAGGGCGTTGCCAAGATCCGAGCTGCACCGACCAGGTGAAGAACGATACCGAGACCGACGTGGATTGCGGCGGGAACTGTCCTCGTTGTGCAGATGAAAAGGTTTGTCTGGGCGATGACGACTGTGTCAGCGGCATTTGTTCCTCAGGACGATGCGCCATCCCCACTTGCGACGACCGCCGCAAAAACGGCAGTGAGTCAGATGTAGATTGTGGCGGTAGCTGTAGCCCCTGCGAGGTAGGCAGGGGTTGCGAATTCGATAGTGATTGTATTCAGCCAGAAGATCCCGCACCGGGTACGGTTGCGTGCGTTGAGCAGGCGTGCGTGATTGCTTGTCCGATGGGGCGGGGTGATTGTAATGCAAGCGCGAGCGATGGCTGTGAAGTCGACTTGAATACTGCCGTGGGCAATTGTGGTGTTTGCGGGCAAGCCTGTGAGCCTGCCAATGCGGCGGGTCAATGTTCTCAGGGTGTCTGCGGGATCGACTTCGGTGGCGAAGGATGCTCGACAGGGTTCTTTGATTGTGACGGTCAGCCAGAGAACGGTTGCGAGGTCAACATCGAGACCGACTCGAGCAATTGTGGTGGCTGTGGTGAAGCCTGCTCGGATGCGAACGGTCAGCCTTCTTGCTCCGGTGGAAGTTGTTCTATTTCCTGTAATTCTGGGTTTACAGATTGCGATTCAGATGCTCGGAGCAATGGTTGCGAGATCGCAACTGGGGTGGATGTTCTCAACTGCGGTAGCTGCGGTCGAGTCTGTACTGCAACCAACCCTCAGGAAATTGCGTTTTGCCTCGATGGTGACTGCGGCTTCACGGCGTGTTCCTCGACTCTCGGTGACTGCAATGGCAACGGCGAGTGCACCGATGACCTGACTCAAGTGACGAATTGTGGCAGCTGCGGCACCACTTGTGCCGTAGCGAATGGCTCCCCCGGATGCTCAGATAGCGGTGGCGGGGACTATGATTGTACAGTTGCATCGTGCGGGAGCGGTTTTGCCGATTGCAATCAAGAGTACGGTGACGGTTGTGAGGTCGATACAAATACTAGCCTCACCCGCTGCGGTGGGTGCCAGAGCGGCGATGCGGCGGGGGGTGCAGGGACGGATTGCAGTGCCCTCCTGAATAACGCAAGTTTGCATATTAGCG
>JAKVCH010000191.1 GCA_022447485.1 Polyangiaceae bacterium
CTCCTCCAATGCATTTGGAATGGCCGCCGATTTGATGATTGGAGCCTCGCCCAGCCCGGGTATGACCCTTGGTTTAGGAGTGCAGAACAACCTGGCGTTCAGCTCAAACTTAGAGACAAGTGACGGCACGCCTTTCGCCAGCGGTTTCTCCTATCAATTCCTGACAGGGCCATTTTTCGATGCTTTCCCGAATGCCAAACGCGGTTTCCACATGGGAACAATGATCGGCTTTGCTGGAGCCACCGTGCCGGGCGGAAATTACGGCACCCCTATTGGCGGAGGCGCCTCCTTTTGGATCGGCTACGACATGTGGGTGGCTCCGGAATGGTCTGCTGGCTTTGAGATCCGCGGCTCTGGCTCATTCATGACCAATAGCAACGCAAATGCCGCAGCAGGCAGCGCGTTCTTCTTAGTCAACATACTCAACCACTAATGAAGAAGCACCGAGGACAGTATTTTCGCTCGAGGACAACACAGGATTCTTGGTCGAGAACAAAACAGGCCCCTCTTCCGAACAGGACGCTGGGCCGAGAAACACTCGCGCAGTATATTTCCAGCCCAAGAAGAAACTAGTCACCTGAAATCGGGCTGCCTCAGCGAGAGGCTTGCCCTTCCGGGTCAATAAGTCACACTGACGATAGGCCTTTCCAATTGACCATTCTTCTTTGCCGATGACGCTCTTGACTCCACTTACGGACCGGTTCCCGCCACAGTCGCAAATGCCGGCGTCGGCTGCATCCATGAAGACGCAGTTCGGCGCGACTCCCGCGGAAGTTGACTCTGGCGTCAGGCAGAAGACGGTGAACGGTAGAAGCTTGCTCAATCCCTGCGGTTTAGTGATTGCTTTCTGTCTGACGACAGGCTGTGGCTCAAAGGAATACGCGCCCTATCGTTCCTATGAAAATGCCGCACCAGCACAACGCGTCGAAGGGGCGCCGAGCGACAGCCTGGCCACTCCAGTTTCGCCCTATCCGGAGGGTCCCTACGGGACGAACACCCCCCAGGTAGGTGACCGACTCGAGAACTTAGAGCTTTGGGGACTCCGGGTGGCAGATACGGGAAATTCCCTGGCAGAAACGAAGTCTCCGCAGGTTTTTTCCTTCCAAGACTTACGAAATACCGAAAAAAACTATCTCCTGATTCATACAAGCTCAATTTGGTGTCAGACCTGCCGTTTCGGAGCCGAAGATTTGGCCCAGCAAGCAGAAGATATCGCCAAAAATGGCGGCGATATTTTGGAGCTCACGATTGAGGGTTCTGGAGTTGGGGTCGACCCCACCCTCAATGAACTCAAGCTATGGAGCGACTTAAGCGTACTAACATTCAACGTAGCTGGGCCGAACGACGAGAAGCTGCGAAAAGTATTCCCCGAGCGAGAACATGTCTTTATTATCGACCTAAAATCAATGGAAGTGATTTGGACCGGTGCCGGACTCGTCCAGAGCCCGAGCATCGCGGAGCAGGGGATTTCGTACTTTTTTGAAAATCTCGCGCCTTTCGCGACGAACCAATAAGGTTCGCGACGAAGGCATAAGAAAGGTCTTTGGCCTCTACTCGCGTATACTCAGGAGACCCTGAGAGCGTGGAGATGCGCTTGGCATGACTTGGGCAGACCTAAAGCGAAGAGAGCCGTCATTTAGCTCCTGGGGCAAGTCAATTTCGTTTCCCGGCGTCAATGCGCTATTGGCCTAGTAATGACGAATCCGTTGAATCATCTTTCTCGCCCCTTGCCTTTCGATAAAATTCAAACGCGACACGTTCGCCCAGGAATTATTGATGAAATCGCCGAAGCGGAAAAAGCGCTTCAAGAAATTGCCGATGCTCGGGGAAAGAACTGGGAATCGACCTTTGGAGCATTTGACACCGCAACCGAAAATCTTGAGGTAGCGATGGGAGTGGTCGAACACCTCGAGGCGGTCGCGACAACAGATGAGTTCCGTCAAGCTTATAACGATGTGTTACCAAAGGTGAGCGCCTTTTGGTCAAGCATCCCTCTCCGCCAAGATCTCTTCGAATCCTTATCCTCCTTTCGTGACTCAGAGCAGGCCAAGAGCCTGAGTCCAATTCAAGATCGCTTCGTCGTCAAGACCCTCGATGAATTCAAAAGGAGCGGCGCCAATCTTGATGAGGCCGGTAAGTCAAACCTCACTCGAATTGATCAAGAACTCAGTCAGCTGACGACTCAATTTTCGCAGAACGTGCTCGATGGCACGAATGAATTCGAATACTTTGCCAGCGAGGAGGAAATTGCTGGTCTCCCCCAATCAGCTCGACTGGCCGCGCGCGAGGCGGCGCAGGCGAAAGGTCAAACAGGCTACCGCTTCTCACTGCAGGCACCTTCCGTGGTGGCTATCCTCACCTACGCGGAAAACCGCAGCCTCCGGGAGAAAATCTGGCATGCCTTCAATACGCGGGGAGTCAGCGCTGGTCGAGATAACCTTGGCCTCATCAACAAAATCATCAAGTTACGACAGGAAAAGGCAAAGCTGCTTGGTTTTCGAAACTTTGCAGACTTGGTAACAGAAGATCGAATGGCTCACGATGCAGCGACCGCTCAAGAATTTGTCGAGCGCCTCAAAGAGAAGACCCTTCCAGCTTTTCAACTCGAAAAAAATGCTCTCCTCGAGTTCGCTCGCCGGCGAGAAGACAGCTCTGATCTAAAGTTAGAACCTTGGGATGTTGGGTTTTACGCAGAAAAGATGAGAAAGGAACTCTACGACTTTGACGAAGAAGCGCTGAAGCCCTACTTCTCAGCCGACGCTGTTCTGCGAGGAGCATTTGAACTCGCGGAACAGCTATTTCAAGTCCGGGTCGAAAGCGCCGATCTCCCCACGTGGCACCCAAGTGTCGGTTCTCATCGGATCCTCGATAGCAATGGCGAACTACTCGGAGAATTCTATACAGATTTATTTCCTCGAGAAAGCAAACGGGATGGCGCATGGATGCACGGTCTAGTGGCAGCCAAGCGTCCGGATGTGCATGTCGCTCTCTTCTGCGCCAATGCGCAGCCTCCAACCGAAAACCAACCCTCTCTGATGAGTTTTCGCGATGTTGAAACTATCTTCCATGAATTTGGCCACCTTCTACATCATTGCCTCAGCCAGGTGCCTCTCCGAAGCCTTGCATGCACTCGAGTA
Source organism: Polyangiaceae bacterium (assembly GCA_022447485.1). Classification (GTDB taxonomy): domain Bacteria; phylum Myxococcota_A; class Polyangia; order Polyangiales; family Polyangiaceae; genus NIC37A-2. The sequence continues at coordinate 3,138 of JAKVCH010000191.1, forward strand.
GCTCAAGACTTCGTCGAATTACCGTCTCAAATTCTTGAAAACTGGTGCTTGAGTTCTGAAATGCTCAACCAATTCGCTCATCACTTTGAAACCGGTGACACTGTGCCGCAAGAATTAGTCAGCAAACTCCTCGAAGCACGAAACTTTCGAGCCGCCAGCGCACAAATGCGACAACTGGGTTTTGCAGCAGTCGACTTAGCTCTGCACACTCATTTTGACCCCAAGAAAGATGGCTCAGTTGGCGACTTCTCTCGAAGAATACTCCAGGAATATGCACCCACGGAACTGCCGAAAGACTACGCCATGATAGCGTCGTTCGGACACCTCTTTTCGCATTCAGTCGGCTACGCCGCTGGCTACTATAGTTACAAATGGGCCGAGGTCCTCGATGCTGATGCATTTTCTCGCTTCCAAAAAGAAGGGATCTTTAATGAGGAGACTGGACGGGCTTTCCGCGATCTAATTCTGTCTCAAGGAGACGCTCTTGATCCTCTGATTCTATTTCAAGAATTTATGGGCCGCAGCCCTGATCCTGACGCCATGATGATTCGACAAGGGTTACTCGCGAAAGCTTAATGTGGCGCAGAGTCATCGAGTTGCCTCCTTTCTTCTTGTTTTTCTGCTGAGCAACGCCTGTACCTCCCCCGCTCTGTTGCCCCCAGAACAGCCGACAGGAAAGGAAGAGCTCCAAAGTTCAGAAAGCACTCCGGAAAAAGCTGACGCTAGTTCACAGGTACACAACAGACCGCCCCCGGCCCTGCATCATCTTGGCCAGAAGAATCAGAAAAAAGCGCAAAAGATGGTGCAAGTCGGCGACCTGACGTTGCAGGTCATCAGGTCGCCGGGCTACGCATTGCCTAAGCTGAGCTTAACCAGCAGCGCCCCTTTGGCTCCTGACCTACGCTTGCTGCTGCGATGCTGGCTCGTTGAAATAGCCGACTCTGTTGGAATGGTTCAACAAGAGGCCTTGGTGTGTGCCCCTGGCAATTCTCAAACGACTCTGGGGTTCGTCTTGCCATCGACTGACCCCCTCGCTCTGGCCCGCTGGATGAATGAGATGCGCCAACTCAGGCAAGGTGCATTCTATCGGGCGCGCACCCAATGCATTGAGGAAAAAGCTTCGGCACCCTCCGCCCCATGGAGCACCGCAGTTACCTCCCTGGCCAATCGACTCTCAGACCAGCAGACACCTGTCTTAGAGAAAATTTCTTTCGAGCAGGCTCGTTGCAGCCTGACTCAGGACCTCGCGAGGATGCAAGGCAAACTTAGACAACCGGATTTGGCCTTCGACAAGACCCCAGAATCGGAAGCTAGCTCCTTCGAAGCGATAGAAAGATGTTTTCCGAAAGAGCCCCCCTTCCCCTCTTCTCCTCGTCCCCCCACTTGGCCTCTACAAGTCAGACAGGAAATGAGTCCCCGGACATTTCTCGTTCTCATGCCCACTCTCCGAGGAAAGGAGAAAGTGCAAAAAGTATTGCAGCTCTTGAATCAAGAGCTCCGCCCAGTCACGGTTATCAACCCAAGCTCCGTTTCAACAGCAGGAGCATTAGTTTTGGAAGGCGAAGAAGACGACCTACTGCATTTACTCGAGACATTGCGCAGCGCAGGGTTGGTCTTTCCAAGCGCCAAGGACTCCAGCTTCGACCAAGAAACTGACGTGGAATTTCTGCCTAGTCTCGTTTTACCAGTCTCCGACTCTCAGTCCGCCTCGCAAGCTCCTTAGTCCAAACAATCTAGCCAAATACAATTCAGGGAGCCCAAGTGAGTTATCCACAGAGTGTGGATAAGACTGTGGATAGTATCTGAACAAGCTGAGGTGAAATGTTGTTCAGTGGGTCAACTTTCAGCTCGTTTGTTCAGGCTGAACAGATACGATGATCAAGAGAGCGTAATGAAGATTTCGGCTTGATTCCCTGAAGAATCTCGCGCCCACGAGGAGTCGTCACCAAGCTTTCCACAACAGCTCCACAGGGCCGAGACCCCATTCCTATCTCATAAAATATTGCTCAATTTTTCAGCTTTCTAGGTAGAGAAGGACCCGCTTCCGTTGGCACTGTACCACTAGTGGTAGGGCGGGGTGGGAGACAAAAGCCCAACACCTTGTGGTTTCCTCTTGAACCCTGACCCCAAGTCGGAGTACACGGGGGACTCTAGGAAAAAAATTCTCATCGACGGAAGAGTAGCAGATGGCAAACTTGAGGTGAGTCATACAAGCACCGCGCCGGCGAGGGTTTTCAAACAGTAAGTTTTCGAAAGAATCATCGAGGGGGACAATTCATTGAAAGAAACCTGTAAGGAAATTCAGTCACGAGATGGCAGTAAAGTTACTGAACAACTGCATCTTTTCAGCAGCGTCCCGTCTTCGGGATAAACACCGATCCAGAACACCGATCCAGAAAGCGAGTCTACTTCTCCAGACCATGAAAGATTCAGGTCCACTCGATGATATTGGCCGATCCAGCCGACAGCTGGTCTGAAAATCTCCTTATCGAGTTCAGCGATGAAGAAACAGTCTCCTACTTTGACCTCACCCCTAGCTACCTTGACCTCATAAAAAGCGACGAAGAAAATTACTTCTGAGCGCTTTTCCACGACAGTCTAGCTTGACCGCTATCAGCCGCGGCTCACGTCGAACCACGACGAATCAACTTTTTTAGAACTTCAACACCACAGCAGAACGAATCATTCAGGAGTATTGAGAGATGGCCCAATCACCCGTCGTCATGACAGACGCCGACAGCTCATCAGCCCCTTCCACCTCTAAAGACGAAGCAGCATCGGTGCAATCCGAGCAACCTCGTCCCGCAGCGAAGAAACGCTCGGCCAAATCTGGCGCGGCCAAATCTGGCGCAGCCAAATCAAGCTCAGCATCACAGAGTTCCGCTGAAGAACCGCCTAAGACAGAGAGCAAAGCCGCCGCCAGTGCGAAAGCATCAAAAACATCGAGTACGCGGACCCGCCGTTCCCGTGGATTGTCTTTCTCTCGATACTTCTCCGAAGCACACGTACACCCCTTTGATCAAATCATTTGGGAACGCCGACAAAGTGTGATTACCAACCCGGATGGTTCTGTCGTCTTCAAAATGGAAGGCGCTGAAATTCCTAAG
>JAKVCH010000192.1 GCA_022447485.1 Polyangiaceae bacterium
AGAGATAAATGACTTCAGGGAACGACCTTTCCAGAGCTCTTCTTGTTGAGCGGGCGGTTGGAGTCGGGCGAGGCCCAAAAAACCGTCTACCGTGCCGATACACGCTAGACCGTCTTCTCCATAAAGACGAAATGTCTTGCCGCGCAAAGCCAAATGGTGTTTCTCCAGAGTCGCCTCATTCAAGTCTTGTTCAGCTTCAATGTCTGAAATGTAGCGAGGTTCCCGCGGGCTCTCTTTATTCTCGCCAAGAGCGCCCAGCAAGAGCACGAAGCCCCGGGAGTAGGGTGATACGAAGGCGAATTCTTCAGGCTCCATCGGTAGAGCTTCGAAGTCCTCCGAGGGTGAAGGGTCGATGATAGTGTCACGGCTGATCTTCAGCCGTCGGCCATCGCGGACAATCACCAACTGATGCAGCTCTTTGGCGTGAGTGAGAGTTGCTCCACGCGTCATGGGGCTCTCTGTTGGGGTCAACTCTACCCGGAGGACAGCCGAATGGGAGGCAAGCGCAAGCTTCTGAATCTTGCTGCTGAATTTCTGACTCGCGGGAGCTGAGTTCTTTAACTTCGCTGCTTTACGCTCGACCCACGCGTCTCGATTGAAGGGAGTGGCCGTTTCTTTACTCTCGTCGATGCCCGTGAAGTTTTCCGTGTGAAGCTCGAGGTAGGTCGTCCAATCACCTTGGTTTTGAACATCTATCCATTGCCGAAGAAGCGTATCAACATCTTTTTGGATGAGAGTTTCATGATGGACCCTTTGAATACGAGTTGAGGCTTGTCGCCGCGTTCTCGTGACCTGAGGGTCCGAGCCTTCATCGATTCCTAAGATGCCACAACCGTTTGCGTAGAGCAGTACGATCGTCGAAGCGGCGACACGACTCAATTCCATAGCTAAAGTACTATGGGGTCCTGAGCGCCCTCCCGTCAACGGGTGATCTTAATCACCGTTCCTCGGCCAAATTCTGAGGATGCACCCACGCCATACCAGCCTTCCGGGAGAGGCGGGGATGTCCATACGAAGAGTCGAGCTCCATCTTTGGGTGATACATTGATGCATCCGCCACTCATCGGCTCTCCGAAGTTTTCGTGCCAATAGGCAACATGAATTGCGAAAGGTGGCGAAAAGTACATGGCGTGGGGCACATCGGCTATCCAGTACTTACGATGCTCACCGACTTCTGGGCTCATGTCGTCGCTGCGATGTTTGAATTGTATTTCAAAAGTTCCCAAGGGCGTTGTTCGCCCTTCTAGAGACGAGACACCTCGGCGTGGCTGGCCTCCCATTCCAGGGGATGCAAGGGTCGCGAAGGTTGGCTCAGTCCCCTCGTAAGTGACTAATGTTCCGGAACCGATAGAGAAGTGGATCCAATCTTGACTTTTGTCGGTGTGTGACCCTTTCTCTTGCGTCGAACCGACGCCGTTCATGCGCCTTTTTATTCGCGGGGGAGGCTTCTCTTCGCGCGCCAGATAGAGATTCTGCTCAGCCACCCAGGTACCTTCATTCGTTTGATACCAAGTTTTTGAGCGCCATCTTTTGGTTTGTCCCGAGAGGAGAATTTTCTCTCGAGGTGCCGATGAAAACTCTGTTAGTGATTGACTCGTTGTGCCTTTTTCCTCACGAAACTGATAATGAGGGGTCGGTGTTTTCGCCCATGCTAGAGGCAAGGAGAGCCCTTCTTGACGGAGGTCGACACCCTCAAATTCTGAGGGCCGAAAGCTTCTCATCCGCTCCATCGGAACGATTGTGCCGTCGGCGCTCATCAGCCAATCTCGGCCATTTGCTTGAAATGTAGAATGAATCGCCAGCATACTGCCGAAAGGCACATCTCGTCGAACGAGCCGTTCCTCGGTGCTCCGTGCGACTGAGCCTTGATCGTTGAGGAAGTCTGGAACGGCAGCTGCTGGTTGTGAGGAGCTGAGCGGTGATTTCGTGATTAACTGATCATGGCCCCGCCAATGGCGAGGCAAGGGACGAATACGGGGCTTTCCAAAAAACGCCTCCTGTGTCAGCCATTCTTCTTGGGTTGGTAGTCGACGATAGGAGCGAGCACCCATCGAGAGCACGTAGCTAAATGGATAAGCTCCCTTGGCGGGCAGCAAAGACTTCATCGAAGTCCAGTACCTTGTCGGTTGGGTGCTTGCCCGATGGTCGACGCAGAGAAAACCCTTCGGCTCAATCGCATACCACTTTCCGCGGCAGTTCTTGCCTCGGAGCGGTACAATAGGAGTTCCGTTGGAACCCCGACGCCGGCGGGCACGTTGTCCGGCTCGAAGATAGCCGATTGGCGTGCGATTTCGTCGCGGCTTATCGTAGATCCAAACTAAAAACGCGTCGGCATAAATCCACTCCTGCTTTGGAGGCGCTTCTTCTGCCAGAGCATCGGGCAGTGAGCAACGCTCTTCGAGCCCAGCGAAAGAGGCCAGGGTCAGGGCGATAGCTGCGCCCTGGAGTACCCTCCGCCATTTTCGCAAAATCATGGAAAAACCATATCGGCTCTTGGACAGAGATGCGAGCTTTCCGAGGCTTGAATATTGTCTCCAGCCCTTTCCCTGGCTAGGCCTACTTCATGACAGAGTCCGAGGTTGAAGAGCGCGTTGTTGCTGGCGTCGGCTTAAACGAAGATCAGCGCTTTGACCGTATTTTTCGACCCAAGGCCTTGGAAGAATTTGTCGGTCAAGAGAAGCATAAAGAAAACCTACGAGTCTTTGTTGAAGCTGCTCGTCGAAGGAATGAGCCCCTCGACCATATTCTTCTTTGCGGACCGCCGGGTTTGGGGAAGACAACGCTGGCGCATATTTTGGCAGAAGAAATGGGAGTTCAGCTACATCTCACCAGTGGTCCAGCTATCGAGCATAAAGGCGTATTGAGCGGCCTATTGACGCGCATGGAGCGGAACGACGTGCTTTTTATTGATGAAATTCACCGCATGTCGAATATCGTCGAAGAGGCGCTCTATCCGGCCATTGAGGACTTTCGCATCGATGTGATGATGGGCGAAGGTGCATTTGCTGAGAGCATTCCGCTCGATTTGAAGCCATTCACGTTGGTAGGAGCGACGACACGAACAGGGCTTTTGACGAAGCCGCTGCAAGAGCGCTTTGGGGTGACCCTGCGCCTCGACTTTTATCCTCCGGAGGACTTGGCAAAAATTGTTCAACGCTCTGCTCAGCTCTTAGGGTGTCCCTGCGATGAAGGTGGAGCTTTGAGTTTAGCTCGACGCAGTCGGGGTACCCCTCGTGTGGCAAATCGCTTGATTCGGCGAGTGCGTGACTTTGCCGATGTCCGAGGTGATGGGCGTATTGAACGGGAAATTGTTGAGTATACCTGTGAGCGACTTGAAATCGATAGCGCTGGTCTCGATATCATGGACCGACGACTTTTGGCTGTGCTGATTGAATCCTATGAAGGCGGACCGGTCGGGGTCGAAACAATCGCTGCGGCGCTTGCCGAGCCCAGAAATACTATTGAAGATGTCTACGAACCCTACCTTTTGCAGCAAGGGTTTTTAGGGCGAACGCCCCGAGGCCGTATCGCAACGCAAAAGGCGTACGATCATTTGGGTTTGCCATGGCGTTCGCCAAGAGCCGAGCAGCAGGCTTCTCCCCAGGAGTCATTATCTGGAGAGGAATAGTTTCTTGGGAGAGACGCTCATTCTGCCCACTGTTCGCGGCTAGTTGATATTGTGTATCGTTGTTTGTCTGGGCACTGCAATAAGGGACGGTGGAGTTAGGTTCTTTTGGCGGATAGGAATGCGGATGAAAAAGGTGGAGCCTTTCCCCAATTCACTCTCAACTTTTACAGTTCCGCCATGCATTCGCGTTAGTCTTTTGGTGATTGACAAACCGAGCCCCGTTCCTTGGCGCTTTGATTCATCTGAACCGGTTTGCTCAAATTCTTCGAAGATGATTTCAAGAGCGGACTCGGAAATTCCTGGGCCCGTGTCGCGAACAGCTAGGAGAATATTCGATCCATCTCGAGCCACGCTGACGAGCACAGAACCTTTAGCCGTGAACTTGACGGCATTACTCACCACATTGCTGAGGATTTGCCGAATACGTCGACGGTCGGCGTAGGCGAAAAGGTCTGCTTCTGTATCAGGTCGTTCAAGTTCGATGCTGAGGCCTTTTTGTTGAGCTGCGACTTGGGCCTCCGCGACAACTTCTGCTGCGACTGAAAGTAGGTCGAGATTTTCGCGACTCAGGCGAAAGTTGCCTGATTCAAGAGCTGAAAGGGCCAGAATATCGTCGATCAAAGCACGAAGATGTTCACCGCTCGTTCGCACGACGGTTAAGTTTTCTCGCGCTTCCTCGGAGAGTGGGCCGTCGATTTCATCGAGAAGGACGTCGGCGAAGCCGAGAATTGAATTAAGAGGGGTGCGGAGTTCATGGCTGAGGGCCGAGAGGAATGCTGCTCGATCGCTATCAAAAGCATTCGCTTCTTGGAGGTCCTGTTGATAGGCGCGCTCGGCTGCTTGAAAACGATTCAAGAGAGTATTGAACGACGCCGTTAGCTGACCCACTTGGTCTACGCTACGAATACGGATGGGCTCAGCGCTATCGGCGATTTCTTCATTCGACATTCGGGTAATGAGGTCTCGTAGATAGGTGACGTCGGCGTGTACATCGCGAGCCAGAGCCCAGGCGACGCCAGTCGCGCCCGCCGTCAGGAGTAGAGAAAAGAATGTCAGAGACTGAATCAAGGCATTCTTGTCATCATCTGATGACGGCGTAGGAATCCATGAGTGAAGAGTTAAGCCCTCTTTGGAGAGCTTTCTCACGGCCTCCACTGGTTGCGGAGACTCGGGTAAGGAGCGGAATGGTTGGTCTCGCCAAAGAGCCCCATCTTTCTTTTCGATCCAAAGCCTACCGGGGTTAATTTGTTGATTGGCCTCATGGAGCGCCCCTAACCAGTCCTTTTCCGCCAAGGGCTTGAGTTTTTGCACCAAGGAATCTGCCCAGAGGGAGCTCTCCTCTCTTGCCGCGCGATGGGCCTGTTCTTCCAGAAGGCGAGAGCCTACCATCATTAAAAAAGAGGAGACCAGGGCACTCAAAAGAAGCACGGTGGCAGGGGCCACGACAACAAAGGGGATAGCTCGAATACGCTTCATAAGCTCTGAGCTATGTTATCTTTGGTCTTCGAATGGGGCGTTCTTGCCTGATAATCCTCTTCCAGCAGCGAAAATACTTGATGGGAAAACCAGCGGCCGTTCAGAAATTCCGCTTCTCGAGCCTTACCTTCCAAGAGAAAGCCTAAATTCTTGATCAGCTGCAGGCTTTTTTCGTTCTCTTCTGCGGCGGCACAGCGCAGTCGGTGAAAATTCAAATCGCAGAAACTGTAGGTGAGAATTTTTTCACAACCTTCTGTCATCAACCCTTGGCCGGTCGCGTCTTCTCGAAGCCAATAGCCGAGATCGGCGCTGCGATGATGAAGGCTAATATTCTCTAAAGTGATGGCACCGATAAGTTCGCCCAATTCTTTCTCGAATAGGCCGAGGCGCATGGCTCGCTGTTCTTGCCAATCATGCTCGCAGGCTTCCAAATAGCGTCGTACACCGGAATAATTGCGACAATGGGGGGCCCACGGCAGCCATGCCTCAAGACTATTTCGCGACGCTGCTACGGCTGCCAGGAACTCATCGCAGATCCCTTTATGCAAGGGAGAAATATGTAAGCGTTGAGTAGCGAGAGGCTCGCGGAGAAGAGACAGGGCGAGAGGCAGTTGGAGACGCTCGTCTCGTGGGGGAGAAGGTTGATTCGAGGACCGCTCGAGGCTCATTCTTTCTCCTCCCTCACGCATTGAGCGCGAGCCACAAATATTTCCCGGTGTCCAGCTTCAAAGTCTCGCCAGGCCATCAACCATGAATTTGAATTGTTTTCCGCGATTAAGGCTGGACGGGGCTGAAAGCCACTGACGCGGCTAATGATCGAAGGCTGACCAACGCCATAGTTGTTGGCGGGCAGGAGACGGAGACGATCATCCGAAAAGTAAGCAACGGCCCATTCGTTGTGCTGGGAGCGAGCAACAGCAGGGCGCTGACCACCCGAATCAAATTCTTGATGCCAAAGAGCTTGAGATTGGTTGTGGGGAATGTAGGCCGCTAGGGCGCCAGCCTGTTCGTTGTCCCAGACAACAAGGCACCCCTCCGCATGGCAGCTGATATCCGGCGAGGCCTGTTTTGAACCTTTTCGTAATACAATACCAGCGGCATCCGCTTCTTTCGC
>JAKVCH010000193.1 GCA_022447485.1 Polyangiaceae bacterium
CAAGAATTTCTTCAATTTGCGCTCAGCTCCCCGATAGTTCTTCTTTTTGAGCTCAAGCAGGCCCTCTTCGAAGAGATGTCCTTGATCGGAGTTCGTCAGCAACGGCAAGGGCTCGTCATCTCGCTCCGACTTCTGAGCCACGCGGATCGAAATCCCCGGGGCTTGGCGCGAGAAATGCTCCTCCGACGTCGTGGCCACGGCATCATTCGTCGACTTCCTGGTCAAGGTCGGCTCCTTGGCGCCTTGCGCCTTCAAGACCCAAACGCCACCTTGAGGAAGCTCGTCGGCTTCAGGCACGCCTCTCTCTTCCCTGTCTGGATGGGCGTACACAACCGGAAGCACTCGTCCCGCGGAATGTACCTCGTTCGACTGTTCTTGATTTGCGCCACCCGGCTGCCCAGGCTCTTCACCCTGGCCGATAGCAGCCAGCTGCTTCTTTTGAGTGGCAGAGCTGCTTGAAAGAGCGAAGTCTGGCTCCGAGGAGCTCTGCTGACCAGCATCTCTCGGCGGATGAACCTGGCCCTTTGATGCACATGAAGCAATGAAAAATGAATTTGTTGCAATAATCGCAATTAGCAGCCTCCCTCTTCCGGAAAAAAGGCGCGCCATAGAGAGACTTTCACAATGAAATCCTTGATGAAATGCGAAATTATCGATCATCCAGCGGGTAGGATACTCGGAACCAATCATGGGGGCCAAAATTGACGCGGATCGCGGAGACCATTAGGTTCGCCCCGTGGAGAATGAGGCCGAGCATCCCAGCTCAACCAAAGACTTGAGTGCACCGGAGAAAACGCGCCGTCGTCGGCGGGCGCGAAGAGCTCGTCGCGCGCCTCGACCTCGTCGAGTTGACCTACGGAAAACCCTTTTCGTGCTACCGAATGCGGTGACAATCGCAGCGATTTTTTGCGGATTTAATGCGATCAAGATTATTGCCAACGCCGAGCAAGGGGTTGACAGTGATGCCTTCTATCGTGCTGCCGTACTCTTAATCTTAGCCATGTTTTTCGATCTGATGGACGGACGGGTCGCAAGAATGACCCGGACCCAAAGCGCCTTTGGCCTCCAATTAGATAGCCTGGCTGATATTGTTTCCTTTGGCGTGGCTCCAGCGATTCTTGTTTATCAGTGGGTCCTTTACCGATTCGGGCTCCTCGGACTGTTCGCCTCCTTCAGCTTCCTGGCCTGCGCCGCCATTCGCCTTGCTCGCTTTAATGTCATTTCGAGTTCAGAATCAGGGGCGCCCACTGCTCCAGGTAAGTACATCATTGGGCTCCCCTCTCCCCCTGCATCTGGGGTGCTCATATCGCTCGTCGTTGCCAATCACGCTACAGACAATATTCTGGCCGAACCACAATACGGAGCCGTCATCTTAGGCATGACCGTTTTTATTGGTCTGCTGATGGTATCGAATGTTCGCTTTCGCAGCTTTAAAGACCTTCGACTCAACCCCGGCACCATTGCTCTCGTGCTCTTCGTCTTGCTCTCTTCAGCCTACGTCTGGCATCGCTACAACCCACAATTTGTGTTGGTTTGGTTGCTCACCTTTTACGTTCTGATTGGCGTCGTGGAGACGATTCGCATCTTGGTGCAGAAGTTTTCGACGGTGGCACCCCCCTCGAATGCAACTCCGCCATCTAGTGCCGCTCCGCCATCTAGCGCAGCTCCGCCATCTAGCGCAGCTCCGCCCTCATCAAGACGAGACTGAAATCCTTCAGAAGCTATGAGAGATTTTCCCGCGATTCATTCCTCGATGAAAAGATATCTGCTCTGCATCTCAGTGCTCCTTGCGGCCTGTCAGGCATCCCCCTCTGAATCACAAGATATTGCGGCACCAGTCGAGCCAAAACCATCCGAGGGCGAAGCTGAGCCAGTGATTCTCTGGCGCTATGAAAAAGACGCTGCGGGCTTTCTTTTGACCTTTATCGATCAAAAAGGCGAATTTCATATCGCCGAACAACGCTCGGATGTTCCAGACGAATCTCGAAAACTTGTCAGGATCATTCGTGAGGATCAGGCACCTGGCAGCGAAGAATTTGTCTACGTGAGTGATTTATCTCGTGAAGCGGAAAGCTTTGATGTTCGGCCTATGAAGCGAGCACTCTGGGAAGATCAGGGCAAGGAAGGCCGCCAAGAGCGCTTAGCCGCTCTGCCAAAAATTGATTCTTCCGAAAACAAGGCCATCGATTCCCGCTCAGCTCGATCAAGCTTAGGGGCCGCAAAGGCTACTCTCTACGGAGCCAGTTGGTGTGGTGCCTGTCGAGCCGCTGAAAAATATCTTCGCGCTCAGGGCATTGAGGTACGCAAAGTCGATATTGAAGAAGACCCTCAGGGCCGCAAGGAAATGCAGACGCGCCTGAGAAGCGCTGGACTCCGGGGCTCGTCCATCCCTGTCTTGGATATTGGAGGTATCGTCCTTCAAGGGTTTAGTCAGGGCGCAGTCGATGCAGCACTGAAGCGCGTCCTCAAGAAGCAAAGCCCTTGAACCCGATGCCGCGCCAGCGGCTAGCCCCGAGCGAGGGCAACCCTGCCTAGCACTCGACGTCCCGGGGGTCAGTCGAAAACGACGGTCTTATTGCCGAGAGAGAGCACTCGATCTTCTAAGTGAGCCCGCACCGCCCGGGCTAGCACCACCTTTTCCAAGTCTCTGCCTTTACGAACAAGATCTTCCACATCGTCTCGATGGGAACACCGCACAACATCCTGCTCAATGATAGGGCCTTCATCTAGGTCAGGAGTGGCGTAATGGGCTGTTGCCCCAATTAACTTGACGCCGCGGGAGTGCGCCTGATGGTAAGGCCTTCCGCCAATAAACGCCGGTAAGAAGGAATGATGGATATTGATCACATGCCCAGAGAACGAAGATAAAAACTGGTCGCTTAATATTTGCATGTAGCGAGCAAGCACAACCAAATCGATCTTTTTTTCTTTTAGTAACTCTAACTCTTCCCTTTCCACGAGCGCCTTCTTCTCAGCCGTCTTGGGGAAAGTATAATAATCAATTCCGAACTGCTCAGCCACGGGCGCTAGGTCGGGGTGATTACTGATGATAATAGGAATCTCACAATTCAACTCACCTGCCCGCTGACGCAGAAGCAAGTCGTAAAGACAATGGTCGTATTTCGAAACAAAGAGAGCGACCTTCTTTTTCAGTGGCGCGCCGCCGGGGCTCTGACAGAAGAAAAGATCCACGGTCATATCGAAACGCTCTGCAACTTCCTGAATTGCTCTTTCGAGGGTGCCTCGATCTGTGCTGAGAGCTGATAAGTCAAAAACAAGTCTTTGAAAGAATTGTCCCTGCTCCCGGTCTGTATGTTGATCGGAGCTCAAAATATTCGCCCCGTGACCGGCAAGCAATTGCGCCAACGAAGCCACCAATCCCGGGCGGTCAGCGCAGGAAATCAACAATTTCGCCAAGGAAGATCCGGATTCAGATGTCATGACGGCCTAGCTTCAAGCAAAACGACAAGAGGTGCAAGAGTTCAGCTCTCTCGTAAAAAACAAAAAAAGACCCCACGGCAATCCGTCGAGTCTTTTTTCTTTTGGGAGGAATATCCGAGCTGCCCAATCCGTGGGTTGAAGAACCCCAGGTTATTGGATGACTTTTGCGCCTGGATGACCTTTGCGCCTGGATGACCTTTGCGCCTACTCAACTCAATCAACAGGGATGCCTGGAGGTGGGAAAGAATCGCAACATTCTTTCACCTCGCGCGCAACTTTTTCAATCACCTTATCGTCTTCCGGCGCAGCAACCACCTCGTTGATCCAATCGCCTAATAGTTTCGCCTCAGCGGCCTTCATTCCGCGACTGGTAAATGACGACGTACCAATTCTGATGCCAGAGGGGTCGAAGGGTTTTCGAGGGTCGAAAGGAATTGAGTTGTAATTACAGACAATTCCTGCTCGGTCCAACGCCTGGGCCGCGACTTTTCCTGCAATGCCTTTGGCGGTAACGTCTGCAACAATTAGGTGGTTGTCTGTTCCGCCAGTGACGAGAGAAAAACCATGACCAAGCAGTGACTCCGCCAATGCTTGGGCATTATCCACAACATCTTTGGCGTACGCTTTAAACTCTGGCGTATTGGCCTCTTTCGCAGCCACAGCAATGCCAGCAGTCACGTGGTTGTGGGGTCCGCCCTGAAGCCCGGGAAAAACTGCCCGATCAATGGCTTTGGCATGCTCTTCTTTGCACATAATCACACCACCACGGGGACCGCGAAGAGTCTTATGAGTGGTACTCGTCACGACATCTGCGATACCGACCGGACTCGGATGCTGCCCGCCTGCAACGAGACCAGAGATATGGGCAATATCCGCGATCAATAATGCTCCTACATCATCAGCTATCTCACGAAACTTCGCAAAGTCGAGTGTTCGAGGATAAGCAGACGTGCCCGCCCAAATCAACTTGGGGCGATGCTCCTTGGCGAGGCGAGCCACCTCATCGAAATCAATGCGGTGATCGTCTTTGCGAACGCCATAACCGACACTGTTGAAGTATTTTCCAGAAATACTCACTTTCCAACCGTGGGTGAGGTGCCCTCCTGCCGGTAAAGAGAGACCAAGAATGGGATCGCCAGGATCACAAAATGCTAAGTAGACCGCTAGGTTCGCGGGGCTCCCACTATAGGGCTGCACGTTCACGTGCTCTGCTCCGAAAAGAGCCTTCATGCGGTTAATCGCTAAATTTTCGACTTGATCGATGACCTGCTGGCCTTCGTAATAGCGTTTATCCGCGTAACCTTCCGAATACTTATTCGTCAGGATTGATCCTGTGGCTTCCAATACGGCGCGAGATGCATAGTTCTCGCTCGCGATCAGTCGGATCTTATCGGTTTCGCGCTTCTCTTCCTCTTTGATCAAAGAGAAAATCTCTGGGTCGCGCTCGGATAGATGGGGGTCGTGGAGAATCGTCTGTTCTTTAGACATGGGGTGCGAAGATTACACGAATCCCGGGGTGCTGGTAGGCGGAACTGACTCAATCAGGGTATTTTCTCAGGATTCTGATAATCCTCGACGCAGCGACCGCACTCGGTATGCTCTGGGCGAATTATGGCGAGAGGTGAAGAGGAAGACAATCCGGTCATGACGGAAAACTCTGGGGAACAAGAGATGGCAACACCCGCGCCGTCATCGATTCCACCATCACTGGAGGGCTACGGCACCGGTCTGGGTGGTGCTTCGCCTAGCGAACCGCCGCCTTCCCTGGAAAGTCTCCTTCAGAGCACGGTTGAGGAACAGCCCATCACCAAGGAGGATTCGGTCCCCCCCTCCCGAGGCGTTCCTCTTGCACCGCAAAAACTTCCTTCCATCGAGCCCCCCCATGCCGAAACCTCCCCCAAAGAATCTGCCCCCGACACCAGTCGCTCTGAGCACTCCGAATCGCGACTGAATACCAAAGCCTCTGCTCCACCTTCCTCGCCTGACGACTCTGTCGACTCACCCGACACCGCTCTCGACTCTCATCCACCCTCGATACCCAGCGCCGCTGCGATCGAAGGAACTGGTTCCTACTCGAGCGCACTCAGTCAGGTCGGCTCCCAGGCCCTTCCCGACGATATTATTGCGGGTCGATATCGAGTCATTAATGTTCTCGGTGAGGGCGGTATGGGGATTGTCTACCGCTGTGAAGATCTGGGAACCAACGAGATCATTGCTCTGAAGCGGGTCGTTGTACCCGATCGGGACCACACAGAAGAATATCTGATGTGGTTCTACAAGGAAGCTCGCGCCTTGGCCGCATTGGATCACCCTAGCATCGTCGGCGCCATTGATTTCGGTCGCTTACGGGACGGCTCTCCCTATTTAGTCATGGACCTTGCGGAGGGGCGGAGCCTCCACGATCTCACTCACGCCGGCCTGCAGTGGCCGGCTATCTGGCATATCGTCGATCAAATTTTAGGGGGCCTCGCCCATGCTCATTCCCGTGGCATCATCCACGGCGATCTCAAGCCGAGCAATGTGTTAGTCCAAGAGGTCGATGGCCAACCACCCTTGATCCACTTACTGGACTACGGCCTGGCTTGGCTCAAGGCAGATACTCATGACGAGCGCCTCGATGGTGAAAAGGCGCCGGAATTCAAGCCACATGCCGGTGCAGGTACGCCAGGCTATATGGCTCCGGAACAAATTCAGCATGAACAGCATCATGTCGTCGGAGCGACAGACCTCTACGCCCTCGG
>JAKVCH010000194.1 GCA_022447485.1 Polyangiaceae bacterium
TCAACTTTAATTTGATGCTGGCCCTCGGGAATATTGTTGATGGTCACAGAACCATTCTCATTCGCCGGATGGCGTTCGCCCTGAAAGAGCACCACGGCATCGCTGGGGCTCACCTGGGCCTCGCTACCCTCGGCGGTCTCAATGAAGAGAATCAGATTCAACGTTCCGACTTTTTGTTCATCGCCTTTGCTGTCGACTTGCGGCTCAGCTTCTGCTTCCTGAGCAGATAGTTGGGCTGTGAACAAAAGGAGAGCCGCTGCTGCTAAATGACTTTGGGTGCGCAGTAGTCGGCGACGGGACTTAAGTCGAGGAAGAAACATAAGATGAGGTCAAGGTAAGAGAGAGGCCTAATAACATTCCCAACCCGCATCCCGGCAGTTCGCCATGGCCTTACGCAGTTGGGTGGCGGCTCGAAAGAGGCCGGGGTCTTTGATAATCCGGAGTTCCTTTTCTGCCTGGGAAAAATCGCCCAGCTTATAAAAGGCATAGGCAACGGCATAGCGGACGTTATCGTCCGAAAGTAAACCAATTCTTGAGAGTGCGGGTGCCATGCCTGTGACCATTTCAAAGCGTTCTGCCTCGAGCAATAGGCTGAGTCTCTGCTTCAGTTTATCTTTTTGGTCAATCACTTGAGCATTCAGGGAGAGTGCTACCTCCGGGCGCCCTGCTTCTTTGTAGAGTTCAGCGGCCTCAAGAGCGTACTTGGGATCTTTGCGAGATGCTTCTTCAAAGAGCAGGGCCGCAAGGATGGGACGCTCTTCGTCGACATATGTGTGGGCCATCTGCACAGGCAACTTGACGCTGTCGGGAAAGCGAAGTTTGGCTTGCCCGAGGATTAACCTGGCTTTCTTCAATTGCCGACCTCGGCGCAAAGCCTCGCCGATGGCAATATATTCATCCTCGCCAATATCGGCACTTTTCAGATAGTCACTACTGAGCCGTACGACCTCTTGATAAAGCTCTAATTCAACAAGATAGAAGATCTTGACCCGTAAAAGAGAATTGTCTTCTGGAAATTTCTTGATGCCGCCATCGAGGGCTGTGAAGGCCTCTTCCTTTTGGTCGAGCTCCCAATGGGCTTGGGCTAAGATACCGAAGGCCGCAGGGGTTTGCTGAGCAACAGGCCCCGCCTTTTTTAGATGCTCAATCGTTTTGCGGTAGTGCTTTTGACTAAAGTGCGCCTGGGCAAGGTAGAGGTGAATTGCTGGATCTTCTTGGCCATTCTTCAGAGCTAATTCGAAGTTCTCTATGGCTTGGAGGGAAGCGCCTTGCTTTAGCATGACCATCCCACGCAAAGTGTAGAACTTAATTAGATCGACGTCTTCTGCCTCCAGGTCGACCTGGTCGAGCATTTGCTGAGCTCGATCAATCTTATTGTCGGCGATCAGACGAGCAGCAAGGCCGATATAATCAATATCGCTTTCTTCTTCTTTGTCTTTTGCAGAAGCCGGCGCGCTTTGCCAAGCTCCGTAACTAGAAGAGATGCAGAGTGTCGCAATGAAGAACCGCCTCAACCATCGTCGATGGCCTACGGGGGAGGGGTACAGAGGAGCCTCAGAAGGCGAGAGAGAGTCTTTCATAAGAAATCAGCTTTTCTTTAACTCGAATCGCATGGTTTGGGTGACCCAGCAGCCGACGGATTCACCTTCATATTGACCTGGTTGAAACTCCCAGGAGCGAATTGTTTCCTTGGCCGCATCCTCGAATACGCCGCTTGGTTTGGCCTCGAGGACTTTTACTTGCTCGACCGCGCCGCTGTCGTTTACGAAAATACTCATGCGCACATAGCCTGTAATGCCTTTCTTGCGTGCGCTTTTCGGGTATTCCGGAGCGGTACGCCGAGCCGGCTTTGGCACGACGTCGACGGCACCTTCAGTCATAGCCATCTTCTTTCCGGTCTCTCCCAGAAGAGATTGACCCGCACCACCAATATCTTCGGCTTCAAACCCCGGTAAATCGAAACTGGCGCCCTTCAGTGCTGCTCCCAGATTGGGGGCTGGAGCTGACTTGGTGGCCGTCGCCTTAGCGCGACGTCGTGGCCGGGGCTTCGATTTCTTTTTCTTGGGCGGCTTCTTCTCTTGTTTAACTTCAAATGCAGCCGCTGGAGCAGGCTTCTCCTTCTCTGGGCGGGGCTTGTCGCCGTTCATGACGTGGAGCAGAAAAAATACCCCAAACGAGCCGGCGGCCATGGCCAAGGCTCCGACGAGGTGACGCCGTGCTTCCATCCCGAAGGAATGAATTTTCACCCGGCCTCCTTATTGGTGGCCACGCCAACACTCGTCGCACCAGCCAGTCGACACTGGTCGACGACCTCGACAAGTCTTTCTGCGGCAACGCGACGATCCGTGACAACGAGGACTGATTTCGTTCCGCTCGACTCGATGAATTCTCGGACCCGACTTTGAACCATCCAGGCGCGCACAGGTTTGCCGTCCAAATAGATGTTTGAGCTTGAGTCAATATTGATGCGCAGAGATTTGCTTGAAGCTCGTCCTGCACTCGCTGCTCCAGGTCGCTCGATATCGACCTTCATGTCTTTGACAAATGTCGTCGAGACCATGAAGAAGATGAGGAGGATAAAAACCATATCGATCAAAGGCGAGATGTCGATATCGGTATTGGCTTCTTGGCGAACGCGTCGTCTCATTGTTTTGGTTCCGGTTGGGGAAGGCGGGAGGCGCCGACGGCTTCAGCCTCTGCGCAGAGTAAGTCTTTAATTTGTACAAGCTCGTGCTGTAGGCGCTGTTGTTTTCGGTCGAGGATTCGACCAACCACGATCCCGGGCACTGCCACTGCTAAGCCCATTTGCGTTGTGAAGAGAGCCTGAGAGATACCTCCGGCGATTCCGCCCGATTGCGAATAGAGAGCACCATCTCCTAAGGAGTCAAAGGTCTCAATCATGCCAATCACCGTTCCGAGGAGTCCAGCCAGAGGCGCAACACTCACGATACTTTTTATCAACGCCTTGCCTCTGTAGAGAGAGAGTTCAATGGGGCTGAAGCTATCGTCGAGGAGGTGGCGTAGGTCTTTGCGATGTTTCGGGTTATCGCAGAGGATCGTAATCCCCATGGTGATCGCTGTATCGACAATCCCTGAAGGTTCTCGGTTGTAGCCTTGGATATACCTTTTTACGAGAATACGAGGACTACGCCGGTTACCTCGCTGCAAGACCATGTAGCGATAACCAAGGGCATACCAGAGAATGATGGTTGAAATCGCCAGCGGTGGCATCACGATACCGCCGCTGTCGAAGTAACCGAGCAGCTCTTCCCAGAATTGACTCATCTCTTTGGGTGTAGGTAAGAGGGCAGTACCCGCTTACCCCTCCTGATCATGAGTGAAGCTTGGTACAGGTGCCGAAGCTATTTTTTCTTGATCCGGACCGCTAGCGTAGTGGTTCGGGTTGGGAACTCTGCTGAAGCGTGCGCCGGTAGAGATATTGGTGATATGGAGCGCAGCTCGATCCATCTCGTCCTTAATCTTTTCTGCCCATGCCGAAAGGAGGTTGCCAAGGAGCAGCGCTGGGATCGCAACAATCAGACCTAATTCGGTGGTCACAAGCGCGACTGAAATTCCGCTGGAGAGCAGCTTGGGATTTCCTGTACCGAATTCGGTGATGATATCGAAGGTTGCGATCATACCAGTCACGGTACCGAGAAGTCCGAGGAGCGGCGCTACCGCTGCAACAACCATGATGGTTGAGCCAAAGCGGTCGAGGTGAGGTGTCTCGTGGAGAATACTCTCGCTAATGATATCCTCCAGCTCCTCGCGAGGACGATTAATATGCTTCAAGGTCGCTTTGAGAACGCGCCCCGCGGCACTCTTTGCCCGATCGCATGCTCCAATTGCTTCTTGGAATTGATGAGCCCGCACGAGGGGAGCAATTTGCTCGACAAGCTTGTCTGTATTAGCGGCGCTGCGCATCAAGAAGAATGAGCGAAGGAGCGCCATCAATAGCACGACTACGCCAGCCCAGACGATGACCCAGCCAATCACACCGCCGTCGTCAACGACCTCGAGAGCTGTCTTTTCTTTCTTTTCTTCGACACCCTTATCGAGAGACTCATAGAGAAATATTTTGAGCTGATCGGGGTTATTTCCGTTAGCGACGCCCTGGGCAGATGCGTCGCTCGGGCTAGCTGTCCAGAGCTTGAGCCGCTTATCGCCGGCAGGAGCCAATGCACCGGATGCTTCGTCACTGACGCCATAGGTGGCAATCCGACCAATATGCACCAGCTCGCCGTCGATTTGCTTTCCGCTTTCCGCAAAGAAGCTTCCCTTTTCTTTTCTTACGGCAGAATAACGTCGAAGTAGTTCAAGACCTTTATCGAATCCGAAGCTGAGCTGCTGCTGTAATGCTTCACTTTGCCCATCGCCAGCTTCAGGTAACTCTAAGCCGCCTTTTTCCAAGGCCGCGCCCATTTGAGCAATCGTGCTATCGACCTGCTCGGCACCGTCACCAGCTGTATCCGCAGTACGCTCTGCCTCGTAGAGCTGTTCTGAGATGCGTTCTGATTCGGAGGCTAGGCCAAGGATCTTGCCTTGCAGGCGGTCGATCTCTTCCTGGCCGGCATCGATTTTCGAAGAGTTGCTTTGCTTGAGTTTTTCGATGCGTGACTGGAGGGAGCTTCGCTCCGCCTCCAAAAACGCGAACTCTCTTTGGTATGCTTTGCGGAGCTGGGCATCATCCGCCTGAGCTGGGTTTGCTTGGAGACCAGCGATGGAAAGAATCGTGGCGCCAAGCAAACCGCCGAGGGAAATCCGCTGTAATAGGTTTTTCATTGGCCAGCCTCCTCTTGTTGAGCGCTTGCGTCAGCGGGCTCTTCGGCTTGCTTTGTCGCCGCGTCTTCAGCTTGAGCAGGCTCTTGAGCCAGTGCTTTCTCCTGAGCCTGGGCTTTCGTCGGGGCATCTTTCGCTGCCGCACCGAGGTCTGCCTCGCTACTGAGGGCAGGTAAAGCATTGGGAATTTGAAAGAAACCTTGGCGAATCTGCTTTTTGAAGCTCACAAAAAGATTCGCTAGTTCTTTTTTATCCTCTGGAGTCTCCAACTTCTGGAAAGTCCAGCCGGAGCCCTCTCGAACTGCTCGTCCGAAGGTGTCGTCATCTACTTTAAAGTAGAGCATCACCATGCCGATACGAACAATCTCTGCCAGCTGATGACTGCCATCAATTTTGATTGATTGCTGATAAAGCCCATTTTCACGGGTCAGACGGAATTCGTCCTCCATGAAGGCCCAAAGGCGACTAACGGCCTTGGGTGCGCTGATCGTTCCGCCTTTGTATTGCGCCTCTAGCTTTTCCAGCACTGTCAAACGGTCTGCGGTGCGGAACGGGAGAGTGCCGTTTACATAGTCACGAACTCTGACAATCTCTTTTTCAAAGAGTGGTGCCATCAGACTATCCTTAGTCTTTGCGTCCTGGACTTCCTTCCGTCTCTTTGAAATCAACTGACGTAATTTTGCAGTTCTGGTTTGCTCTTTCTTGATCTCGAGCTCCAGCTCTGCCTTTTGACGCGAGAGGGAGCGTAGACGGTCTCTTCCGTCACTAGCTTCTTCTGAGAGGGTAGCAGATAGAGTTTCCACTTCGCCCCGGAGACTAGAAAGACGACCAGCCATATCGGCCAGTTCGTCGGCCAGCGCAGGAGCTGCAAAAAGTGCGATGACACCAAGGGTGGGCCAGATGAATCGATTCGGTTTGAGTTGCGTCATTTGTTGATTGAGGGATAATGTTCGGCTCGTCGGCACTTAAAATATAATTCCCGGTACGTTGAGCAGGTGAGCTGTTCGAAGGGATAAATTGACTTTGTAGCGTTGCTTTGCGCCTTCAGTTATCGATTCAGAGGCTGAGCGATTCAGAGGCTGAGCGATTCAGAGTGTGCGTGGATGTGAAGTCTGCGTGGATGTGAAGGCTGAGAAGCGAGATTCCAAGATTCTTGCTGAAGGAAGACTCTCCGACACGATTTGTCAGATGAACGACCATCTACTTTGCTGGCTACTCCCGCGGTGCCCCTGTATGGGATCTATTTATGGCGTTTGTGTGACAGCATGGAAAGGAAGCTGCGACGCGCCGGGAATCTTCTCACACTTATGGAAGCTCAATCATTTCAGAGGGCTTGAGGACTTCAGCGCAGGAGAAACGCTGGATCACTCCAGCAGGACTTCACCTGGAGAGT
>JAKVCH010000195.1 GCA_022447485.1 Polyangiaceae bacterium
GACCCCGAACGCGCATGCGCGCATCCTTGTTGAACCCCATATCCAGCCAGCTCAATCGTACCTAACACCACTACAGGAAGAGGCAAAAGCCGAGACATCTGCGATGGGTGTTTTTATCACGATCAATGAAAAGAGAGCTCTCACCCTCAGCGAAGAGATTCTCGATTTACGGACCCGTCGCACAAGCTCTCAACTTTACCAGCCTAGTGCTCAGACTCCTCTCTACACTCCCGGAGATGAGTCTCCTGGCAGCAGCCTTGAGCAACAGTCTTTCTCTCAATCCTTGCGTATGGCAGCACTGGTCACTTTCCCGGCCTTTCTCGCCGCATTCTTCTCTCCAGCTCAGCCCCATTTTCGCGCCACCGATGCCATACTCTACTTGGCAACCCTTGGCATTCCCTTGATTACTGCCGCAACCTTCTGGGCTGCCGCAAAAAACTGGAGCTCCTTGGGAAATTCCTCTGCCCTTCGCTACGGTGCTTCCCGGCGAAAAAAACTCGCTCGAGTTCAATTACAACTCTGCGTACGGAGCACCCTTCTCGCATTGAGTCTCAGCGCACTACTCTTAATGGTCGCACACCAGAATAGTCAGCGGCTGCTCCAAGACTTGGGCGTCAGCCTACCTGCTATTGGCGCTATTGCCCTGGCTCAGGGAGCCATCACTGCTCTTTTTGCCTCGAGCATCAGACGTTTCGGAGTGATCCTCGCCACAATTGTCGGTATTCTTGGTGCCGCCGCAAGCACCACTGCATTTCCTTTGATACCGACTCAGGCCATTGGCGGTTTGTTGGGGAACCGACCTGGCAATACCTTCGCGCTCTTTACTATTTTAGCAGTTGTCGCCCTGATCGCTCTCTTCGGAAGCGCGAAAAAGACGCCTTCCTAAAGACTCGCCCCCCTGCCCCTCGAAGCGTTTCGGCCTCTATTCATGAGAGCCCGGAGGCGGTCTGCGCAAATATTATTGGTCGCGAAAGGCGTCCGCGGGACGCAGTCGCGAGGCATGAAATGCTGGCCAGGCCGTCGCAGCAAGGCAAACAAGTACGGCGAAGACACCAATCAACCCATAATCAATCGCTCGAACATCAACGGGAATACGCGAGATAAAGTAAACTTTGGGATCGAGAGGCACAGCGTATTTCAAGAGCCCTTGGCAAACGAGCAGAGCCGCTGCCAACCCTCCCAATCCACCAGCGACGCCGATCAATCCACCTTGATAAAGAAAGGCGCGTAAAATTGCGCCATCGCGAGCTCCCATTGCTTTCATGACAGCAATCTCTTTCTTCTTCTCAAGCACGACCATGATCAGAGTCGCAATCACCGTAAAAGCCGCCACGATGATAATTAACCCTAAGACAAGGCTCATCATAATCTGTTGGATCTTGAGAGCCGTGAACAAGCCATGATTCAACTCTTCCCAATCCGTCGTATAATAAAGACTAGCGCCTAAAGTCTCGTCAATTTCCTCTGCAACGATGCTTGCGCGATCGATGTCATGGATCGTCATTTCGATGCCCGTGACACTATCACCAGAATCTTGAAACTTCTGTGCTTCGTAAAGATCCGTGTAGACAAACTTTGCGTCGTATTGATCAAAACCCGCATAAAAGATTCCCGTCACCCGAAATTGACGAGCAATCGGTGCGCGAATCGCCTCATTCGAAAAACTAAATCCAATAATCGGAGAGGTCACCTGCACGCAGTCACCCAACTTCGCTCCTAAATTCTCGGCCAGAGTCTTGCCAATAATGATACCTGGCAGGACGCCGATATCGCTTTTGCAAGGGTCGCCGGCAATCTCATCGGGTAGAAAGTCATCCTCAGGAAGGGCCGCAGCATAGCCTCCCTCAGGGACGATCGAACCAACCGGAGCACCTGCATCGAGAGTCCACCGCTCGTCATCCGGTTCTTTCTCCTCAGGTGCGTTCTTGCGCCACTGAGCGAGAAAATCGCCCAGCTCCCCTGGATCTTCGATCTCTTCTTCGTTCAACTTTTCTACTGGCGAAGAGGAGTCGCCCTCCAGAGGTGGCTTCTTCTCGTTGTCCGCCTCGACTCCCTCGGCGCCCCTATCCTTGTCAGCATCTAATTGTTCGAGAAATTCTAGTGCTAGTTCTTCAGGAGAGGCGGCTTTCTTCTTGCCCTGATTCTCTTTTGAACGGGCATCGACAGCCAAGGAAGAATCAAAGCTCGGCGGAGCATAATGAGTACGCTCCGCCTTTGGCTGAGGGGGCTGAGCCCCAGGTAAGCGTAATCCCTCCAGGCCACCTTCAATCATATGTTGGGGAAGGTCGAGCACCTTTTCTAATTCATCGGGGTCGACACCTTTGAGCATCACACCTGTGGCTGTTCTCTCGCCGTGGGTCACCATCATGGGGTTGATCGTGAAGGGCGCGATACCAACAATCTCTTCGTGGTCAGCGATCTTCTCCATTACATCTCGGTATTCACCGAAATAGCTCGAGCGCTTCAACACCAAGACGTGAGCGTTCACCCCCAAAACCTTCTCGCGAAATTGCTTACGAAAGCCTCCGGTGACGCTCACGGCTGTCGCCAGTCCGCAGACACCCAAAGCCACACCACAAGTGGCCAGTAGCGTTCCGAGAGAAACGGTCGCCCGCTTCTTTGAGGCCATGTAACGAATTGCTAAATCGAAGGGGAAACCCATCGGCCGGGCTCTAGCATTGAGGGGCTCTTCCTCCTAGGGGACGAGCGGATGACGCCGAAGAGCATGCTATTTAAGGTCGAGGACGCGACGATAGGGGTAGGAGAGGTCGTCGAACTTAGCATTTTGCAACAATCACCAGTACCGTCCTATAATTAGAACAATGCGGAATTCAGCGTGCCCTTGATGGCAGCCAATCTCAGATTGAACATTCGATGAGAAGCCGGCCATCAGGCCAATGTTGACCAGCGAAGCCCAGGCTCAGCGCTTCTATCTTGCTGCTCAGCCTAAATCTTGCTGGACTCCAAGCGGCCGAGTTCTTTCCACTGGCCTCTACGGCTCCAACCCCTCAGGATGAGCCTCGCAAGGACGGACGTGGATAAACCATCACCAGAAAACGAGAAGTCGACCAAGCTGATGCCGCATTCTGCCCATCAGCGTAAGGGGCGAGACCTGGGCACCTCCGAAGACACCGATTCAATGGCGCATCAAGACGAGACGCCGTCGACTTCGACTATCTCGCAGGCAGATTCGCATCCACTGCCAGCCATTAGTCGATTTGCAGATAAAGGTGCGGTACCCGCCACAACCCATCAATTAGGATTGGAAAATACCTCATCTTCCTCTTCGCCAGAAAGTCAAAGTTCACAATCAAAAATAGCTCGCCGGCAGCCATCAAGAGAAAACCTCGCCCCAGTAGAGAACCCTGCTTTACCAACCGCACTTTCAGGAACTCCCCCTTTCGGCGAATCGGACTCTGAAACCAGTGATGATATCGTCGATCCTTATCTCGGAGCCACGGTCGACTCTCGCTACTTGGTGGAGGCTCTCTTAGGAGAAGGTGGTATGGGGGTCGTGTATCGATGCCGCCACACCATCATCGACAAGCTAGTGGCCATGAAGGTACTCCGGGCGGACCTGGCGAGAAATGATGAAGTCGTTGAAAGATTTCTCAACGAAGCTCGCTCGGCGTCTGCAATTGGCAACCCACATATCATCGATATCTCCGACTTTGGTCGTCTACCGGATGGCGCCACCTACTTCATCATGGAGTACTTGGCAGGCACCTCATTGGCGGAAATTGCCGAAGCGCGGCAAGCTATCCCCCTGCTCCGTACGGCGAATATTATGCTGCAGCTCGCCAACGGACTCGAAGCAGCTCATGCAGCCGGAATTGTTCACCGCGACCTCAAACCAGATAACGTCTTCTTGGTACAGCGAGGCGAGCAAGAAGACTTTGTAAAAATCCTCGACTTTGGGATTGCAAAAGCCAATGTACCCAACCATCGCCTCACCCAAGCTGGTCAGGTATTCGGGACCCCCCACTATATGTCTCCCGAGCAAGCCAATGGGGCACCCGTCGATCAAAGAGCGGATATCTACGCTTTCGGTGTGATGCTCTACGAATTGCTCACCCTTCGCTTGCCCTTTGATGCAGAGAATTTCATGGGAATTCTTACCCAGCACATGCATAGTGAGCCAATTCCACCCAGCCAACTGCCAGGGCTGCCTGCCCCTATCGCGCCAGCACTGGAAGGTCTCATCTTGCGGTGCATGGCCAAGTCTCCTGACGAACGCTACGACTCCATGCGTGCTGTGCGTGCCGATCTAAGACGAGCGGTTGGCTTACCGGAATCTACCGCAAGCCAAAGTGAACATGGTCATCAGCTATTCGAATCATCGCGTCTCTCAACAGCCCCCTACCTCACGCCTCACTCAGTAGCTGCTCCGATTCAGAAAGTCCCGTGGGTAGAAGAAGAACAAAGAGATACCCTGCGCTCTCATCAGGGACTCGAACCACCAACGAGCCCACTCAGTCGAGCCCTCGTACTAGCCCTCGGCACCGTCGTTGGAGCGGGCAGTATTTACGGCTGGCGACTTTACGCCCAGCACTCTGCGTCCTCAGCAACAGTGCCCTCAGCAACAGTGCCCTCAGCACCCGGGCCAGTGGACTCAGCCCCAACGCGCCCTGCGCGAACTGAACAACTTGCCGCCTACGAGACGGGGGAGAGAGCGAAAGAAGCCGAGCCTCGCTCCACAGAAGTACTCTTAGCCGCCACCCCGATCCAGGCACACTTTTTCCACGGAGATCAAGATCTGGGCACGAGCCCTGTGCAGCTGAAACTCCAAGGCGAGGCCGAGACAGTGGCTGTCCGCCTCGCGGGGTACGAGACTCAGATCATTCAGATCGATGGTCAGGTGCAAAAGATCACTGTCGAGCTCAAAAAGAACAAGAGGGCGGCTCAGCCCTCACCTACCTATTCGGCCCAAGGAACTCCAGTACCGAAAACTCAGCCTCCAATCGAAAAGGCTGCGCCAGCTCAACCTGCTGCACCAGCTCAACCAGCTGCGCCGCCAGCACCAGCTCAACGCGCTGCACCTGGCAAGTCAACTGGCAAGTCAACTGGCAAGTCACCAGCCTCCCCATCGAACTCATCTTCTCAAGAGTCTGACTATGATTCTGGAGAGCTAGTCGACCCATGGCAATAGTACGCCTATGACCCAAGGCCTCTCATGATCGCAAGTACTAGCAGAGCCCTCCCGGCAGCCGCCTTAAAAGAAGAGCTGAAGCGTCAGCTCCCACAAGAAGCATTCGAGCTCGTGAAACGATACGCTCAAGCTGGGCACCGGGCATGGCTTGTCGGCGGCGCAGTACGAGATCTTCTCCTCAACAAGGCTCATCCTTCTGCTGGTCGAAAGATGAGCACAGCTGACCTCGACTTTGCCACGACCGCCTCCCCGAAGAGGGGAATCGCCTCTTCCGGCGCGTTTTACCGACGGGAATCGCCCACGGCACCATCACCGTTCTATTCGGTAAGATACAATTTGAGGTCACTACCCTACGAGGGGAAAAGGGCTACAGCGATGCCCGTCATCCTGACGAAGTCTACTTTGTCGAGGAGCTTCAGGAGGATCTCGCTCGGCGCGACTTTACGGTGAATGCCATCGCCCTCGATATTCTCACAGGTGAGATGACCGATCCTTTCGCCGGACAAATCGATCTACAGAAAGAACAACTGCGTGCCGTCGGTACTCCCGACAGACGATTTCGAGAAGACGGTTTACGCATCATGCGTTGTGCTCGTTTTGCTGCAACTTTGGGCTTCGACGTAGAGCCCGAGACTCTTGCGGCAATTCCAGGCGCCCTCGGAAGTTTTTCCCAAGTCGCCAAGGAACGTATTCGAGTCGAACTCTTTAAAGCTCTTCAGGCAGAAGAAGCACAGCGCTGCGTCGCAATTATGGCGACGACCGGCATTGCTCAAAGCCTTTCCGCCGATTTCGATCACGAGAAACTACAGGACCACGACTTCTTAGAAGCCCTCCGAGCTCAACCTGCTCAAGCCCACGCGGAGACGCCTTCGCAAACCTGCACAGCTCCGCTCTTTCGGCTGGCCTTCCTGACATGCCACGGAATCGGCTCGACGATGAATCCTCGCCTCGATTTCATCCGCTCTCTCAAACTCTCTCGCAACGAAGAGCAATGCATCGCGACT
>JAKVCH010000196.1 GCA_022447485.1 Polyangiaceae bacterium
CTCGTCTTCGTCTTCGTCTTCGTCTTCGTCTTCGTCTTCGTCTTCGTCGTCCGGAAACTCTTCCTCATCAGCGGCGTTCACTCCTGCCGACTCACTTCCAGACGTTGCTTCGACGTCGTCTTCGTCGCCGTCGTCCGGAAACTCTTCCTCATCAGCGGCGTTCACTCCTGCCGACTCACTTCCAGACGTTGCTTCGACGTCTTCGTCTGCTTCGTCGTCGGGGTCTGCTGGTGCGCTTCCTGCGCTTCCTGCGCTTGCCTCGTCTTCGTCGTCGACAGACGGCACTTCATCGCTAGCCTCGGCTTCATCCTCTGTGCCTGCAGTTTCGATCTCAGCTAAGGCTTCCGCCTCCTCTAAATCAAAATCAACAGGGCCCTCTGGTGCAGGTTCGCCAATTTCTAATTCGAACTTTGCTCGAGAGTCATCATTCAGCTCAGTGAACTCTTGCAAGGTAGGTAAGTCACGTAGACTCTTCAGATTGAATAAATCAAGAAACTGACCCGTTGTGCCGTAAATCATCGGACGACCTGGCTCGTCTTTTTTGCCTAGAACTCGAATCAATTCGCGCTCGAGGAGAACCTTGATCACCGCACCAGAATCTACTCCTCGAATATCGTCCACTTCGGGTCGTGTCATCGGCTGGCGATAGGCAATGATGGCCAAAGATTCTAATTGAGCGCGACTCAACCTTACTGGTCGCTGAGCAAGAAACTCTCGCACATATTCTGAATACATGGGGTGCGACCGAAACGCCCAGCCATCGGCAACCTCGACCAGCCGAGTACCTCGCTCTTTGGTCTCTTCCCGAATACTCTCCAGAAGCTCCTGGGCTCGCTGCTTGTCAATTTTTGCCGCCCGGGCAACTTCTCTGGCGCCCAAAGGCTTATCAGAAACATAGAGAAGTGCCTCCAACAGCCCCTTCAAAAATCCTTCTGTATCCTCAACTTCTGATTCATCTACTTCGGAACTAACGGCTGAAAGATTAATAACAACTGCGCCTTGACCCTCATCAAGAGGCAACTCCTCTTGAGCGCCTTCCGGACTCTTTTCTTGCAGAGACGTCAAGTCTTGAGGCTCTTCTAAGTCTTCGCCTGCCTCCAAACCTTCAGTCAATACCTCGTCGTCGCTCGCAGCCGGCTCTGCCTCTGCAGACGTATCGGACTCAGCCTCAGCAACTGCGGCTGGCTCCGCATCTTCAGCCAGCTCTGCATCTTCAGCCAGCTCTACCGCTGCATCAGCGCCTGGAGCATTTGCAACTATTTCATCGACGGCTGCGCTAGTCTGACCACCAAGCTCTTCTTGTGCCGTCTCGCTCCTCTGGGTTTCATCTTCAGTTAACTCAGAAGTTGTCTGACCTTCGCCACTTTCAGCGGTCGTCACAGGACCGCTTTCGGGAAGCCCCTCTTCTGACTGAGACTCAAGAGATGAGGAAGGAGGTAGCTCGGTCTCTGTGCGTTTCTGATCAGACCGAGGTTTTCTTGCGAGTCGACGCTTTTTGCGAGCCATAATACGATGTTTTTCTTCAACAATCAGTTGGTTAGTTTTTCTGAAGTGGAATCACTTGATGACAAAGAATCACTGGCTGGCCGATCTTTCTTTTCGCTGGCAGCTTCCTGATGCAATGTCTCCTCAGGGGCTTCGTTGACCTTCAAGTCGCCACTGGCCTGGGGGAACTCTTCTTTTTCGATGGGCGTTGGGGAAACGACCGAATTTTCGACATCGCCGCGTGCAAGCGCTGTGAGAGGATCTACCTCACCAAAGTCTTGGTTCAGAACATCTGCGTGCTCGTCCATCAATGTCAACTCGACCTCGATGGGTGCTAGGGGTTCTTCCTGAATTACTTGCAACATTCTTAGTCTTGTCATTTCGAGCAGCGCTAAGAATGTAACAACGATATCCGTCCTCGATGCATTGTCC
Source organism: Polyangiaceae bacterium (assembly GCA_022447485.1). GTDB lineage: Bacteria > Myxococcota_A > Polyangia > Polyangiales > Polyangiaceae > NIC37A-2. Next base: position 1,918 of record JAKVCH010000196.1, read on the forward strand.
CCGAATAGATGGGGAAACTTCACCCGCCCCAAGCCCTTGAGCCGATCGGTTAGTTGCAGAATTCTCTCGGAAATGGAGATTTGGTCAACGCCAATCTTGTGGTCTTCTGACTGCTTGACCTTTGTCAGAATACGCTGAAAAGCGTCAAAGAGTTTAAAGACATCTGTCTGCGCCAGGGGAGCCGGGCCATCGACCTGAGGAGCAGGAGCTCCTCGTAAAAAGACGTCACGCCCCAAAACCGGCGAATCGCCCAGTTGCTGAGCGGCAGTCTTGTACTTTTGGTACTCGAGAAGCCTCCGGACTAGCTCAGAACGAGGATCGCTCTCTTCTTCGTCCTCATCATCTTGTCCCTTTGGCTCAACCGGCAGCAGCGTTTTCGATTTAATATGGGCCAGGGTTGCGGCCATCACCAAATATTCACTTGCAAGATCGATATTCAGCTCTTGCATGACCGTGATGTACTCGACGTATTTGGTACTAATGAAGCCGATCGGAATATCGCGGATATTCAGCTCATGCTGCTGAATCAAGTGAAGGAGCAAGTCGAGAGGCCCGTCAAAAGCCGGCAGGTTCACCCGGTAAGCGCCTTCAGGCACTTCCTTCTCATATTCCGAAGCAAGCTCTTGACTGACTTTTCGCTGCTCGCTGCTCGAGGCCTCGGCAGCCGACGACGGGTTCACATTGTGGCTGGCGTCTTGCAGCTCTTGGCCCGCTCCCTGCGGCCCGTCAGAAGCCGCATGATCTTCACCTCCGGAGTCTTCCAGGGAAAGGTCCACATCACCATCTTTCGCAGGAGTCGGCGCTTGGGTAGCTGAAAGCTCTCCCTCTGCATCAACAGGGGGGGGAGGAGTATCTTCTTGTTTCGCCGGCTTTGCGCTCATTTTTATCACCTGGGGGTTTGGCGGATGCTAGTGGTCTTCTGTCGAAGTTCCATGGGTATTTTTCCTCCTTCGTTTCCTTATTTATCAATAGAGCGGATTTCTTCCCTCGAATGACCCAATCGGGCTGGAGGCGATGCCTCCATCGACCCTCAGGGCGAACGCGTTGACGCAATGGGCATCCGCACGTTAGATGCTGCCCCATGACTTTGGACCTCAGCGCCGTCGGCTATGAAACAGCACCATTTCAATTCGAGTATGACTGGAAAACACCCGTCACCTACGCCTTAGGAGTTGGAGCGAAGCGCGAGGAACTCGATCTCCTGTACGAAAAAAGAGGACCTGCTGTACTACCCTCATTCGCCGTTGTACCTGCCTACGCAGCCTTGCTCCCCCTCGTGGAGCGCTCGGGTGCCGATATGGGGAAAGTAGTTCACGGCAGTCAGGTCGTGCGCCTCTTCGATAAGATCCCAGCCGAGGGGAAGCTTTCAACGACGGCGAAAATAACGGGCATTTACGACCTGCGTCGATTTTCCCAGGTCGTCTTTTCCACAACAACGAAGAGTCAAGAAAAGACCCTCTTCGAAACAGAATGGACTTTGATCGTTCGAGACACCGGTGGTTTTGGGGGAGCTCGTCCACCGAAAAATCACGTTCCTAAATTTCCTGCCGACGCAGAGAGCCTCTTCGACATCACAGAGCAAACTAGCCCTGAACAGGCTCTACTCTACCGACTGAGCGGTGACCTCAACCCCCTCCACGCAGATCCGGAATTCGCCGCAGCAGTCGGCTTTCAAGAAGGCCCCATTCTCCACGGACTCTGCACTTTTGGTTACGTCACCCGTGCGGTCGTCAATCACGGTTGTGCAGGCAAGCTCGAGCGACTCAAGGAAATTGGTGTTTCCTTCAAAAAACCCGTCTGGCCCGGTGATAGCCTCCGAACCGTCGGAAAAGATCTTGGCGAAGGTATCATTGCACTCAGCGCCTACGCCAGTGATCGTCCCGACCCCGTTGTAGGAGCCGCTTGGGCGCGAGTGGACCCATGAGCTACAAACTCAGTACCACTGCTCTTATCACTCTCCTCTCACTCCACGAAGCAGGCTGCGTGATCACAACAGCCTCTCCTCCAGGAACACCTCCTGAGGTTCCTGTGAAACCCTCACCCGTTAGCCAGGTTGCGGAAGAAGAGATCTCTGGACCGACGTCCATTGCTGCTCGGCACATCCTGATCTCTTACCGTGGAGCAATGCGAGCGGCGGCCTATATCGACCGCTCCAAGGACGAGGCTCGTGCGGTCGCGGAACGCATCCGCCAAGAAGCCATTGACGGCGCAGACTTTGCTGAGTTAGCTCGTTCAAATTCTGACGACCGAGGCTCTGCAGCCACAGGCGGACAACTGGGGACATTCGGTCGTGGACAAATGGTGCCTGAGTTCTCAGCTGTCGCCTTCAAGCTAGAAATCGACGAACTCTCCGAGGTCACGGAAAGCCCCTTCGGCTTTCATATCATCCAACGACTCGAGTAAAGGCACGATCAATGCGTTGCTGGAGCACCTGACCATGGGGCTCGAGAAAGTGTCTGCAGCGCCCAGGACTCAAATTGAATTTTCTCCTTTTTTCTGTCCTTGGCCGACTGGAGGGTAGCAACGGAATTTCGCTGACTAACCCCGTAAATTGTTGAGCCAACTCGACGAATGTACCAACGCGTCGGTCTAGAGGACGGGTTGGTCAACTCCACCCACCAAGCGCGGCGGGTCTTAAATTGACGAAACCGACCTCGACTGACAAGACTCCGGACTAAGTCTTTTGCCTCACTTTCTGTGGCACGTATCGCTATCAAGCGGCGTGACTGAAAGTCAGCCTGCTCCGCCTCGGCAACCGCTCCAGAACCTAACCCTTTTATGCCGAAAATATCGTAGGGAGTGAACCTCACGCCCAAGGAGCTCACGCCGGTCAGCCCTTCTAAAGTGGTGACTTCTGCCGGCGGCTCAATAGCTCCTCCCAAGCCATCAAGAATCGACCGCGCTAAACCTGGAAGCTCTGCTTCCGCGGAGGTAATCAACTCTTGAGGTGTCTGGCTTTCACTCAAATAGGTAAGCTCTGCTACGTGGGTGCCTCGAAAAGCGTAGACAACCCCAGCCCCCATCACGGCCCGCCCCGAAGCTGGGAACGGCCGAACCGTTACTGTCTCGAGAGGTGCATCGCCAAAAACACGATGGCTAAAGAAACCATAAGCACCCGAAGGCTTTGAAAACTCAGAGAGGGTCAACGAGACTCGAAAAGCAGCTCCCGAGCGGGGAGCAATCTGAGCGGTCAGCACGCCCTTCAAACCAAACTTACGATAGAGTTCACATTCACCGTTAAAAAGTTCCGTACAAACATCGCTCAAAGGCAAGCCTGCCCCAGAACCGTAGCGCCGAACATCGACGCCCTTTTCGAGACAAAAGTCGCCGCTGAGCTGAAAAGGTGTCGGAGATTCGATGCATTGAATCACTTTTTTCGCCGTCAGTTCGGGGGGAGGTGCTGCGCCCCGGCGCTCTTCTTTCCTCGTCTCGCAACCCAGAGGAAATAGCAGAAGCTGAAGACAAGGAACCAGGTATTCTATTCTCGTCATACCAGAAAACATGCCGTCTCTTAGCAGGCTCTCCCGCCGGAGTCCCCGCTCAAGCCTACTTACCTTCGCCGACACCGACCTACGACCTAAAGCCGCAATCTTTTTCGAGGTACGAAATATTTGCAGACCTCAGGGTGATGAACGCTGAGCACAGCGCTCTTATTTTGATATTTGCGCTAGTATTTAGGTAAAAATTACCTCAGCATGGAAGGTAGCTCGGCATGATTATTGCTGAATCTCTAGGGGACTTTATGACTTACCTTCGACGGCTCTTTCCACAAAGGAAATCGCACCCAGTCCACGCTGGAACTGCGGAGCGAGGCAGAAGCAGCATCCGTTGTTTCGCAGCGCCCGCATCTTGGAGCGGCCGACCTCTTGGATTCACGTTGATCGAATTAATGGTCGTTGTGGTGATTATCAGCATTCTCACCACCATGGCTGTTCCCACGATCACGAAAAAAATTAAAAATTACGAGGCAAAAGCTACGGCCGAAGAAATCGCCACCATGTTTCGCGGAGCACGACTCAAGGCAATGGGCCGAGGCTCAGCAGTTCTTGTTCAATACGACAGCGGAACAGAAACGGTCACCGTACGCGAAGCCATCGTGGGAAGCTCACTCCCCACAGATGCGGCGATGAATGATTGTGAAGCTCTCCCTTCTTCTTCCTGTTCGCCCGTTACAAAATGGGCTGATGGCGGAGCTGATAACCAGATCTTGGATGCCCTCACCG
>JAKVCH010000197.1 GCA_022447485.1 Polyangiaceae bacterium
AAAGACTGGCAACGTTTTGAGGAAGTATCTCTAGTGCTAGCAGGTTTAGCGACGCCATTAGTTCTTTCGGTACACACCATTGTATCTTTTGATTTTGCTACATCTGTTATCCCTGGTTGGCATACAACGATTTTTCCACCTTACTTCGTTGCGGGCGCCATCTTTGGCGGTTTTGCAATGGTGGTTGTCTTAGCTATTCCAGCTCGACAATTCTTCGGTCTGAAGAAGATCATTACCATGAAGCATCTTGAGCTGATGGCGAAAGTCATTCTCGCGACAGGTATGCTCGTCGGTTATGCCTACGGAATGGAGTTCTTTGTGGCATGGTATTCTGGTGCCATCTACGAGCAGTTTACTTTCGTGAACCGAGCATTTGGTAATTATGCCTGGTCATATTGGACCATGATTTTCTGCAATGTTGTGGCGGCTCAGGTCTTCTGGTTCAAGAAGATGCGCACCAATATCTGGGTGATCTGGGTTGTGGGTATCATCGTGAATGTCGGCATGTGGTTCGAGCGTTTCGTGATTATCTGTACTTCTCTGACGCGAGACTTCCTGCCGGCCAACTGGGGTGCCTTCATTCCGACTGCGACTGACTACGCGACTTTGGCTGGTTCTTTCGGACTCTTCTTCACCCTCTTCCTCCTCTTCTGTCGTTATATGCCCATGGTAGCCATGGCCGAGATCAAGGCTTTCATTCCTGAAGGTCATGCTCACGACGACGAGCACGGACACTGACGATAGGCGGCAGAGACGATGACTCAATCTACTAGTGACAATCAGCAACCGCTCTTTGGAGTGATTGCTGAATACGATACCCCCACTGCAATCTACAACGCTTCGAAGAAGGTTCGTGATGCAGGCTATAATCGCTGGGATACTTACACGCCTTTCCCCATTCACGGGATCGAGAAGGCAATGGGTATCCGCATGACGAAGCTTCCTTGGATCGTCATTTGCGCGACATTGACAGGACTAACCACCGCAATTTTATTGCAATGGTGGACCAATGCTGTCGACTATAAGTGGCTGATCTCAGGTAAGCCGTTTTGGAGTTGGCCAGCGAACGTGCCCATCATGTTCGAGCTTTCTGTTCTGTTCTCGGCATTCGCCACGATTTTTGGCATGTTGGTGTTGAATAACCTGCCGCTCTTTTCTCATCCCCTTGACCTCAAGGAACGTTTTCGACGCGTGAGTGATGATAAGTTCTTCTTGGTGATCGAGGCGAGCGATCCAAAGTTCGATCACGGGGCGACGACTGAGCTCTTGAATGCGACAACGCCTGTCGTGCTCGAAGAGGTCAGGGATGAACGAACGTCATCCACGGCAGTGCCGAAGCCCTTGGTCTATATTCTTCTACTCGGCCTTTTCGGGAGTTTGGTTCCCTTTGCCCTCTTCGCAAAGGCCAGAAGCTCTACGATGAGAGAAGGTCGTATTCATGTTGTTTGGGACATGGACTTCAGCCCAAGCTACAAGCCTCAGTCAGATAATATTCATTATTCAGATGAGCGTGGGATGCGAAGCCCCGTGACTGGAACCGTCGCTCGCGGTCATTTGAACGCTGACGAGCACCTACATCTTGGGAAGCAGGAGAATGGCACTTATGCCCTGACCCTTCCCTCTACCGTTGCGGCGAATGATGACATCATGAAACGCGGCAAGGTTCAGTTCGAAACCTACTGTAGTCCTTGTCACGGCACAGCCGGCGACGGCAATGGCATTGTGCACAAGCGGGCTGAAGCGCTCGGCGGTGCATGGGTGCCACCAGCGAACCTTCTGTCTGATCATGTTCGGTCGCAGGAAGCTGGGAAACTCTTCAACACGATTACTAATGGTTATAACTCGATGAAAGGCTATGCCTCTCAAATCGAGGCAGAGGACCGTTGGGCAATCATTCTCTATCTGCGTGCATTGCAGAATAGCCAGGGCATCGCAGCAAGCGAGCTTCCGGAGGCTGAGCGCGCACAGCTCAAGTAATTATCATGGCTGACGATAAGAATAGTTCTAAGACGGGCGAAAAAGCACAGGCGAGCTCTGGTCCCCAGGCTCAGCCGATGCCCAACGGCGACACCATTGTATTACCAGCCGCAGCTGCAGGCGCAGGAAAGATTGCGCTGATTGTTGGCGTGGTCTCTTTGGCAATCGCCTACTTCACCGCGGGAGGCTGGCAGCAGTTTTCTCATTCCTACTTGACTGCGTTTATGTGGGGACTTTCCATCAGCGTTGGTGGCGTTTGGTGGGTGATGCTTCAGCACCTGCTGGGCGCTCGGGCTAGCGTGGTGATGCGACGAGTTGGAGAAGTCATTGCTCAAGGTGTGCTGCTGATGTCAGTGCTGGCCCTCGTGATTATCGTGCCGACGGTTTTCCTCCATGATAGTACGATTTATCAATGGGTGAATCATGATTACATGGAATCCAGCCATGCTTTGCACTCAAAAGTTGGCTACCTGAACACGACCTTCTTCTTCATTCGCATGGTCTTTTACTTCGCCTTTTGGTCCTTGATGGCGCGCTGGTGGCTCAAGAAGTCAATGGCTCAAGACAGCACCAAAGGTGATGTCGAGTACACGCTCTCTTTGCAGGGCAAGGCGGCGCCAGCGTTGATAGGTTTTACAATCGCGGTGACCTTCTGCGCGGTGGATTTCTTAATGTCGCTGGATGCTTATTGGTTCTCGACGATTTTTGGAATTTATTACTTTGCGACTTGCGTCATTACCTTCCACAGCTTTCTGGCTCTGGCGATTATGTGGCTGCAAAAGAAGGGTGTTTTGGCGAAAAGCGTCAATGCCGAGCACTTTCACGATATTGGCAAGATGATGTTCGCCTTCACTTGCTTCTGGAGCTACGTCGGATTTTCGCAGTTTATGCTGATCTGGTACGCGAATATTCCTGAGGAATCTCATTGGTATCATGAGCGTTTCGAGGGCTCTTGGATGACCGCTTCTTTAGTGCTCGCTTTTTTCCATTTTATCGTGCCTTTCTTCGGAATGATGTCACGATACATGAAGCGAAACCCAAAAACCTTGAAGTTTTGGGCTTTCTATCTGCTAGCAATCTGCTGGTTCGATATGTACTGGCTTGTCGCTCCAAATATTCACCATGGCGGTGTGAATTTTCAGCTATCTGATCTCTTTGCATGGGTCGGAATGGCTGGGTTGGTAGTTTGGTTTTTCGTTCTCAAGGCACAGAAGAAGAACCTCGTAGCTACGGGCGATCCTCGCCTGAAGCGTTCCTTAGCTTTTGAAAACATCTAAGAGTCAACCCATGGCAAATGAAGTAGATCAAGTGAATAGTGGCGCTCTCGCCACAACGATTGGTTTGGTAGCATTCGCGACCTTGGCTGTGGCTTTGGCGGTAACCGCTCTCGTTCGTCAGGAGGTTTCGGCCCGGCATGCGCAAGATGACACGCAGGAGAACGACGTGCGCTCCTTACGAGCTGAGCAGCAAGCGACTCTGACTGCTGGGATTGCTTGGGTCGATCAGAAATCGGGCATCGCTCGACTACCAATCGACCAGGCGATGAAATTGACTGTTGAGAAGATCTCCCACGATCCGAAAATGCTCAGCCCCGCTCAAGATGCAGATGCTGCGATCGGTGCGGGTGGAGCGGGTGCAGAATCCGCATCCCCAGAAGATAGCTCAGTGACTGACACAAAAGCGGCTACCCAAGAGCAGCCTGCGAAACAAGAGGAGTCTGCTGAGTAATGAGTCTCTTGCGCTCCATTCTGTCGCGTGCGCTGGGGGCAGCTTTGCTGCTGACCAGCGTCACGTCGTGGGGCGCTCCAGTTGATCCTTCCGAGATAAAGACAAGAACAGAGCCGCTCCCCAAGAGGTTAGAGGGCGTTGACGTCGAAGAACACCTGGGACAGGTTGTGCCCCAAGGAGTTTCCTTTCGCAACGCGACGGGAGCTACGGTGGTTTATCATGATGTGGTTCAGGGTGATTTGCCGACCATTTTGACGATGAATTACTCGGATTGCCCGATGCTCTGTAGTCTGCAGTTGAACGCTCTCGTGGCTTCATTGAAGCAGCTGGACCTGACTCTCGGAAAAGACTTTCGAATCGTTACGGTCACCCTCGATCCGAACGAGACGCTTGAAAGCGCGAAGAGGACGAAAGAAAAGTACCTCAAGCTCTACGACCGACAGGATGCTGACCCTGCTGGTTGGTCATTCTTGACAGGTTCTGATCAGAATATTCATCAAGTCGCTGAGGCGCTGGGTATTCAATACAATTACAACGAAAAACGAGATGAATACGTTCATCCAGCATCGTTTTTGATCAGCACACCTGATGGTGAAATTGCTCGCTATATCTATGGCTTAGAGTATCACCCAGAAACACTTCGTCTGAGTCTCGTTGAAGCCTCAGAAGGTAAGATTGGAAGCAGTATCGATCGATTGGTCTTGTACTGTTTTCATTACGACGCATCCGAGGGGCGCTATGCCCCTGTAGCGATGAATATTATGCGAGTTGCCGGTTCCTCTGGCGCGCTCGCTTTAGGCGGACTCCTCTTTGGTCTGTGGCGTTACGAACGGCGCAGAAAGTCTGCCAAACCTCACCATCTCCCCGAACAGAGTTTGGGCTCAGCTGAGTCCGTAGCATAAGGCTTCTCTAGCTAGACCGCTGTTCTGTTCTTCCTCGAAGACGACAGCTCATCGAGTAACCGAAATGACCTCCACTCTCCTTGCAAGTATTGCGGCCGACGAGCCGCCGCTCCCCAAGAGCCCTGCTTCGAACGATTTCTGGATGCCACTCGACGCATCCACTTTTTCGACCGAAGTAGATGGTCTCTACTACTTCCTCTTCTGGCTATCGGTGATCAGCAGTATCGCCATCTTCGCTTCGATGATTTACTTCGTTTTGAAGTACCGAGCGAAGAGTCGTGAGGCGAATGAAGTAGGTGACCTGGGACACGTACATAGTACGTCCCTCGAAATCACCTGGTCCGTTATACCTCTGTTTTTCGTTATCGCGATTTTCGTATGGGGTTTCCGGGGCTTCGTCGACTTAAGGACTGTTCCCAAAGATACATTGGAGATTCAAGTCACTGGGCAGAAATGGAAGTGGCTCTTTACCTATCCAAACGGTACGGTTGATAGCGACCTACATGTTCCAGTTGATCGTGATGTCCGGGTAATTATTCAGTCAGTCGACGTACTGCACTCTCTGTACATTCCCGCGTTTCGTACCAAAATGGACGCTGTGCCTTGTCGTTTCTGACCTTTGGTTTCACGCCACCAAGACCGGAGACTTTCCGATCTTCTGTGCCGAATATTGTGGAACATCCCACTCTGACATGCTCGCCCACGCAATTGTGCACGAGAAGGGCGGCTACGAAGAGTGGTTGAAAGATGCCAGTACTTTCACTGGACCTCTGAATGAACTCGGCGCGAAGCTTTATCAGCAGCGCGGCTGTAGTACATGTCACTCCGTTGATGGTTCCCCAAAGATAGGCCCAACCTGGAAGGGCCTCTTTGGTAAGCAGCGTAATTTTGAGGACGGAAGCAGTGCGACTGCGGATGAAAATTACCTGAAGAACTCAATCAACAACCCAGCCGGACAAGTTGTGGCTGGCTACCCTAACAGTATGCCGACCTTCCAGGGTAAGTTTACAGATCAAGAGCTCAACGGAATTGTTGAGTACATCAAGACCTTGAAGTGAGGATAAACGATGTCTGCAATTACATATGTCAATCCCGCCGAGTTGGCGGTAGCACCCAGCAAGCCTGAGGAGAATTACATTACCCACGAGAAGGGCTTCCTTTCGTGGATCTTCACTGTCGACCACAAGCGTATTGGCTTGATGTATCTCGTCAGTGTTCTGGCGGCATTCGCGCTAGGCGGCTTCTTCGCACTGGCGATTAGAACCGAGCTGTTTACCAGTGGTCCAACGATCATGACTCATGATCAGTACAATCAGGCGATGACTCTTCACGGCGCCGTGATGGTCTTTCTTGTGATTATTCCGGGTATCCCGGCTGCTTTGGGCAATATAATTATGCCTCTTCAGCTCGGAGCGAAAGATGTCGCGTTTCCCCGACTCAATCTGATGAGTTATCATCTGTGGATTGTCGGTGCGCTCTTTTTGATATCTTCGATGGTGATCAGTGCCGCAGACACGGGTTGGACTTTTTAC
>JAKVCH010000198.1 GCA_022447485.1 Polyangiaceae bacterium
CGTTGTTTTTGCGGCACCTGTCCATCAAAGGAACGCGGATGTCGAGCACCCTTACCGGCAAGAATCTGACTTTTTCTATTTGACTGGCTTTGAAGAACCGGGGGCTGTTGCCGTATTCGGCTCGAAAGAGAGCGAATTTTGCCTATTTGTTCGTCCAAAGGATCCCCACAAGGAAGTCTGGGAGGGCCGACGAGCCGGAAAAGAGGGCGCGCTTCGTGACTATGGCGCGACCCGTGCTGAAAGCATCGACGAACTAGGAAGTCTTTTGCCAGAACTTTTAGCTGGCCATGAAGAGGTTGCATTTTTTTGGGGGCGAGAAGACGAGTGGGATCAGACCATTTTCAAATCAATTCAGCAGGTCAAGCGCCAAAAAAGGACTCAGCAAGCTCCTTTGCTTTTGAGAGATGCGTCGTCGTTGATTCATGAAATGAGAGTGCATAAGTCACCGTTTGAGCTCGAGCAGATGACTCAAGCTGCCTACCTGAGCGCAGACGCCCATCGTGCCGCGATGAAAAAGTGCAGGCCCGGATTAACAGAATTTCATCTTCAAATAGAATTGGAAAGGGTCTTTCGAGAAGGCGGATCCCGTCGAGAGGCTTATGAGTCGATCGTTGGCTCAGGCGATAATGCGACGATTTTGCATTATCGGGAAAATTCAGCATCTCTGAAAGAAGGCGATTTAGTTCTGATTGATGCTGGCTGTGAGCTTGACTATTATTCCTCTGATATTACCAGAACTTTTCCTGTGTCGGGGCGTTTTTCTCCTGAGCAAAAGCAACTCTATGAGATTGTCCTCGAGGCACAGATAGCTGCGGTGGATGCCGCCGTTGTCGGGGCGACCATGGACCAAGTTCATCGTGCTGCCGTACTCTCAATGATTCCCGCACTCGTAGGTCGAGGCATCATTGACGCCTCTCTTGATCCTGATGCGCAGGAAGAGCGTCTCAAGGCATTTTTTATGCATAAAACGAGTCATTACTTGGGGATGGATGTTCATGATGTCGGCGCTTATTTCGTCGACGGCGCGCCTCGTAAATTGGCGGAGGGAATGGTCATTACGGTGGAGCCCGGTCTTTATATTGCTCACGACGATATGAGTGTAGCAGAGCAATATCGGGGCATTGGAATTCGTATCGAGGACGATATTGCGATTACCGAGGAAGGCCCGATGAACCTTTCGGCTCGCGCACCAAAGACTGTGGCTGAGATCGAAGAGGCTTGTCAGCTCAAGGGGCCTTCGAGGGTAGCTGGCAGTATTTAGACAATTAGTTCGATGCAACGCTTTCGATTGGAAACCCTCAAGTCGAGGCGGCCCAACGGCTCGCCATCGACATCGAGAAGTACTTCACGGCCTTGCGGTTGGAAAGCCTCTACCTTCTTCGCCCGGTAGTGTGACACCCCGGGACGCTTCAAGTGGGTGCCAGCGTAGATAGTTGCAGCGAGGCTGAGAGTCTGGGCTTTGCTTCCCTCGATAGTGATCACGTCAAAGAGCCCATCATCGGGAGAGGCATCCGGGGCGATCCGCATCCCGCCACCAAAGTAGCGCCCATTACAAATCGCTACATTACTGAAGTTGGCGAGAGGTAATTCTTGATCATCGAGTCGTAGACCTATGGGAATCGGTTGATGGGCTAAGGTAGCCCGGACTGCGCCTAAGAAGAACGCAGCGCGGCCTCCTATCCACTTGGGGCTGGCTTCCACGAGCTGGTCGGTGAGGCCGCCGAGACCGAAGGAGCAGACATTCGAAAAGAAGCGCTCACAGCGCCGGTTCTTGAAGTCGCGGTAAACAAGCTGTCCGAGATCGATTCTACGGGTGCGACCTTGATTTAACTGCCTGACGAAGCTGGTGATGTCGTTGGTGAGGGCAAATGTTCGGCGAAAGTCGCCACCGGTACCTGCCGGCAAAATGGCTACTTTGGGTAGACTCTTTTGCCCGGCTGTCAGAATGCCGTTCATTGCCTCTGAGATTGTGCCATCACCGCCCACAACGATCAGAGTCTCAGCACCGTTCTTCGTTCGCTCTCTTGCTAGAGATTCTGCATTTTGGGCAATGGAGGTTTCGTGGAGTTTTGCATGAGCCAGAGCTGTCCTCAGACTCCTGGCGAGCCGGGCGCCCTTGCCGCTTCCCGCTACCGGGTTGGCGATGATCTCTACCTTCACGGCATCCCTCTTCGCCTTCCGGAGAAAAATTTTCAAGTATTCTTTCGTGCTTCGTGGGATTTCCCCCGCTGCAGCGGGCGCTTTCCTTAAAATTCACAAGAAGATTGCTCTTGAAACGCTTGTTGTTCTTGCTGCTTACTCTCTGGCCCTATATCGTCTGGCAAATCGGAAGAGAAAACCGTCTCAGAGCTTGGTATCGGTGGTTGCCCCATTATGGGCGCGAGCGAGCACGAGCAATGTCTGAAGCGGAAAGCCGAAAACGAGAGTAAAGTTCGAGATGGGAGCCGAAGACGCACGTAAGTTATTTGTTGGTGGATTGAGTGAGAGTGTGACCGAAGAGAGCCTTCGGTCAGCTTTTGAATCTGCCGGCTTTGAAATTGCAGAACTGGGTTTGCCCAGGGATCGACAGACCGGCAATATTCGAGGATTCGCGTTCGTGACTCTCACCGAAGCAGAGCATGTCGCAGCTGCTATCACTCAGCTTTCTGGTGTTCAGCTAGGTGGGCGAGCATTGAGCTTGCGACCATTCCAGCAGGGCGGTGGGCGAGAGGGGCGGTCAGAGGATCGTAAGCGTGAGGGCGGGGGAGAGCGTCGAAGTTTTGATCGCGGACGCGATTCATCCCGTAATGAGCCTTCACTCTTCCTCGGTAAATTACCCTTTGAAGCGACTCGGGAAGAGATCGAAGGTCTTTTTGGTCAAGTGGGCCTCGACGCGCCGAAGCGAGTGACTTTACCCTTAGGGCCTGATGGTCGGCCGCGAGGCTTTGGTTTTGCGACGCTAGCAGAGGGAACAGATGTTGCGGCTGCAGTCGATAAATTATCCGGCCAGTTTCTCAATGGTCGGCAAATTGTCGTGAACGAGGCTCGTGCTCGAGAGAGTCGAGGCCGGGAGTCTCGAGATCAGGGTGATGGTGGTCGAGCGCCTATGTCGAGAGGGCCCGGTCCCGGGCGTGGGTTTCGCTCCGGTGGCCCAGGAGGCCAACCCTCAGGTGCACCTGACCGTCCTGATGACGAACGTCGATCGTCCTCCCACAGGCCGCCGCGGCAATGGGACAACGATTGGAGTGGCTCTTCACCCGAGCCTGAGCCGATGCCCTTTCCACCCCAAGGTGGTGCCGAGATGGACGACGGACGCCGACGCCGTCCTGAGAAAAAGAATAAGAAAGAGAAGAAGCGAGGGAATGCCGGAGCAGCCGAGCGTCGCCCAGCCCGTCGTGAGCGAGGTGGTGGCTCCAATTGGCATAAATGGGAGAACGACGACTGAATTACGTCCTCACGGTAGTAAAGAAGGCTAGCTGGCGCCATTTAGGCAACTGAAGCTGGTTTTTACCGTTTTTTTCGACCCGTTGATTGATTCTGTCGAGCTCGAGCTTAAACGCTCTTGTTGTAATTTTCGCTCAGGATATCTCCAAGGCCTGCGTTTGCTCTAGTTCACTAAGTGAAAACTCCGCCTTTTGGGCATCAATCGACGATTGCAAGCGTGCATTTCGGCGTGCTAACAGTACCGTCCCCCGGGCCCTTTCGAGCTTTTCCTGATTTTGCCCTCTTCCTCTTTATCCCTGAATTTCCATGATTTTTGACTGGCTATATGGCCTGTTCTCAAACGACCTAGCGATCGATCTAGGGACCGCCACTACGCTGATTTACGTCAAGGGTAAGGGCATTGTTTCTTGTGAGCCCTCGGTTGTTGCTGTTCAGCGTGATCCTCGCGGCGATAAACGAGTGCTTGCCGTTGGCCGTGAGGCGAAAGAGATGTTGGGCCGAACTCCGGGTAATATCGAGGCTATCCGCCCCCTTCGAGACGGGGTGATTGCCGACTTTGATATTACGGAGGCGATGCTCAGGTATTTCATTACCCGTGCTCATAATCGTCGGAGTTGGGTGAAGCCCCGCATCATTATTTGCGTCCCCTTCGGTATTACCGAGGTCGAGAAGCGGGCCGTCAAAGAGAGTGCTGAGAATGCTGGAGCTCGGGAGGTCTATCTCATCGAAGAGCCCATGGCTGCTGCTATCGGAGCCGGTTTGCCGATCACTGAGCCCAGTGGGAACATGGTGGTCGATATTGGAGGAGGGACGACTGAAGTAGCAGTGATTTCTTTAGCTGGCATTGTCTATTCTCAGAGCGTCCGAGTGGGGGGAGATAAAATGGACGAGGCTATCGTCGCCTACATGAAGCGTAAGTATAACCTGGCGATCGGTGAGCAGACGGCTGAACGAATCAAAGTCACGATCGGTAACGCCTACGCTCTGGATGAGCAGCTATCGATGGAAGTGAAGGGGCGCGACATGGTAGCAGGTGTGCCAAAGACGGTTGCTGTCAATTCTGACGAGATGAGAGATGCTCTTGCAGAGCCGATTAACGCGATCGTTGAAGCAGTGCTTCTTGCCCTGGAGCGCACCCCGCCAGAGCTCGCGGCAGATATTGTGGATAAGGGTGTCGTCTTGACCGGGGGAGGCGCTTTGCTGAAGAATATGGATGTTCTTCTCCGCGAAGAAACCGGTCTCCCTGTGATGGTCAGTGACGATCCAATCAGTGCTGTCGTGCTGGGCAGTGGCAAGACCTTGGATCATATTGAGCTGTTGAAAGACGTCACCATTGGCTAAGGATGGAGGGTAGACCTTGGGATTCTACAAGCGCTACCGCGATACCTTTTTAGTTGTCTTGCTCCTTTCTGTGCCTTTTTTCTTCTTAAGGGCATCGATTAGCCGACCGGAGGAAATGAATGGTTTGGATCGGGCTCTTTTGAGAGTGGCGACTCCGGTTCAGTGGTTTGCTGGCGCCCTAGCCCGGCAAAGTTCTCGCCTAGTCAGCGAGTACGTTTATCTTCTCGATATTCGAAAAGATAATGATCGACTTTCTCGCGAAGTCTTGACCTTGAGGAACGATGTTCGACAGTTGCGCCAAGTCAGCGTCGAGAATGAGCGGCTCAAGAAGTTACTTGGACTCAAAGAGTCGATGAGCGTCGATACGGTGAGCGGCGTCGTCTCGACAAAAGGCACGACGGAATATTTTCGAATCGCTCATTTGGTCGTCGACCCTGGCGAAATCCCTGTACAAAAAAACATGCCGGTGGTTTCTCTTGATGGGGTCGTGGGCGTTGTGCGGCGCATCGAGGGGGATGCTGCTACCGTTTCCCTCGTTTCGGATGCCGGCTTCGGTGTCGATGTCGTTTCTTCTCGAACCGGGGCTCGTGGCTTTATTCGCGGAACTGGAGACGACGCGCACTATCGAGCTGATGTCGAGCTTGTGCAGAGGAGTGATGAGCTAGAGGTTGGCGACCTATTAGTCACGAGCGGCCATGGTTGTCGCTTTCCTCGAGGTTTGCCCGTTGCGGTAGTGAGCTCTATCAAGAAGAAGAATTTCGGTAGTTACCAATCAGTAGAAGCTCGCCCGACAGTTGATTTCTCACGACTAGAAGAAGTGCTGATCATCGTGGGGGGTGTGAAAGACTGTCGTGCAGCAAAAGGAAGCCGCTAGTGAGGTCTGCTGCCTTTATTCTTGCGGGCATCTTCCTAACGCTTGCTCAGGGGCTCTTCTATTATTTTTTCTTACCCTTTTCCGACTTAGAAATCGCAGGGTTGAGTGGAGCAGAGTTAGTCCATGGCCTGACCCCTAACTTGGTATTGCCGCTGGTCATCTACCTTGGAATCCACGAAGACTCGACAGCGCGAGGTGCATTAATTTCCTTTGGCTTGGGTTGGTGCGTCGACATCCTGGGAGGGGGGCCAGCTTTCTTGTTTCGCTTTACGATGGTCGTTTTGTGGTGGTTGTCCAGAGCGGCAAGCGCGCGAGTCAGTGCTCAGTCTGGCCTAATGCGAGTTCCACTCGCATTCTTTCTTTCCGTGATCCAGAGCGTTCTGGTGCTGGCATTATTGGCAATTTTTGGAAAGGATGGCCGCGTTCCTTTAGAAATTGCTACCGTGACATTGCCCCATGCTCTGTCTACCGCTCTTTTT
>JAKVCH010000199.1 GCA_022447485.1 Polyangiaceae bacterium
TATTCTCTACTTTCTCTTCCTGGGTCTGGAGCATGAGCAGGCGTTCTTTTAGGCCACCGCGCAGACTCATCTTCATGAGATCGCTCAAGACGCGATAGCCGGCGTAGTAACAGATGCTCACGAGAAGAACACGCGATGCTCCGTTGATTGCAACGCCAGCAATACCATCGACGGAGGCTGCTAAGCTGATGATACCGGCAAAGTAGCTGAGCTGCAGCAGTCCAGCGAAGACTCGCAGAAACGAACGAGATGACGGGCTAAGGCTGACGGGTTTCCCTGCTCGGAGTAAAACTCCAATACAGAATATCCCCATCAGGGCTTGGCCGAGGAGCAGCCAGCGTCCGAGACCAGGCTGACCCATGCTAAAAATATCGCAAAATAACAGCGCTAACAGACTGCTGAGCACGAGGGCTGGCCCGATTGTTTTATTTTGACTCAGGTGCCGGGCGAGGAAAAGAGCCGAGATGATACCCGAACTTACGGCTAGAATGCCGATGGCGCTCGGCATTTGCGGGTAGAGAAAGATCGAAAGCGTGACCGCTACTTGTAGGGTGGAGGCAAAAGGGTAGAGGGCCGTAAAATCCGTGAGGTCATCAGCAGAAGCTATTTCTTTTGCATAGGCGAAGGACTTTTGCGTGGCTGCGCCTGCCGCAGTACCGCGTATACGTCGATGACGATGCAGGAGCACAGCTCCCAGGCCGATCACGAGCAGAAGGTGGAGAGTGAGGCGCCAGCGATAGTGCTTAGCAAACCCCCACAGGCTTTGATTCGTCTTCGAGAGCGCATGCCTGGTCTTCTTGATGATCTCAGAAATGGGGTGAACCGCCCACCGCTGCCAGCCCCGCTCAGAGGAGCTATCCCAAAGATTTCTACTGGAGTCGAGTGCGGAGGCATCTGAGCCGTTGAATAGCCATTGAACGCCAGCGACTGTTCGATCGAATTGCGCGACTTCATAGGAATAGTTTTGGAGTATTTCTCTTGCCTGGTTGGCAACGCGAGTGCCCAGGTTCTGCACCTCGAGAAGCTCTTTTTTTAAGGGTTGAGGCAGAGGGATGGGGCGTTCTGCCTCGCGAATCTCCTTGAGCTCTTGGACGATATTCTTTGAACGCTGAGCTGCTTGAGTGGCTGTTTTTACCAAGTCACTAATGGGTTGCTGAGCCTGCGATAATTGGTCGACACGTTCAGCGAAGCGAAAGCGAACATCAAAGACCAAATACCAGCGATAGGATTCTGTCAGGTGCTGACGGGCCTTTTCGGTGCTTGCTCGGAGCGCAGAGAGTTCCTCGCTTTGTTCACTCCTGAGTTTGGCTAAGGAGGGGTCGAATTGAAGTCGTCGGTCGAGGGTTTTGAGTTCTTGGTGAACGTCTTCGAGGTGATCAGCCAAGGGCGCAAGCTGCCAGTCTCCAGGCTGCGGTTCATCGTTGCTTTTGTCGTCGACACTTTTGGTCTCGTTGCTGATTTCTTGGGCACTTTTCTCTGCGCGGCTTGTTTTTTTCTCCTCAGACCGCAGCAGGGTGGGGGTGAGGAATAAGGACAGCACGACGGGCACAAGGTACCTCCAGACTGGTCGATGGTATGAAAAGGGCCGGGCGTTGACGGCCTGCTTTAGTCCGTGAACTCGTCCTTGCCCTTTTTCTCGACTCACCATGACAGCCCCCTTGAGAGCGTAAGCGTCCAGAGGGTGAATTTCTTGAGAGCCTCGCACCACCGAACGACCTCGGCGAGGTAAAATCTTCTCCGAATGTAAGTTGATCTCTTCTACTGTAGGGGAAGAATCAGCAGAAAAGTCGGTCTCTGGAGAATTTCTGCTATCCTTTTCTTGATGATAACGAGTCTGCACAGAATTGCTCAACTAGGCGTTGGCGCTCTTTTTGCGACATCTTTACTTGGGTGCGATGGAGGTGAGGCGGCGAGCTCCTCAGATGAATTCAACTTAACCGATCTTGGACTGAGCGAGGCGGAAAGTACTGTTTCTTCCTTTGACGTCACCACGGGTGCAGCGATCCAGGGAAGCCTGACCTGTGCTCCGCAGCCGACCCAGGCTTTTGTGTTCGGTGACAGCATTGCAGCCTGTTATGGGGTGAGTGAGGAAGTGTGTGCAGTCGGCGCTATCGCTGATCGTCTCGATGGCGTGCCGACGACGAACTTGGCCGAGGGAGGCTCGGTGACCGCCGATATTGCCGCTCAAATTCAATCGGCTGAACCTGAAGATGGGCATGCTTTGGTGGTGATTCAGGTCATCGGCAATGACCTCACGCCTTTCATTATCTACTCAGATGAGCAGAGCCTTGAAGAAATCGGCGGGCTGCAGGCAGAGGTGCTCCAGATCTGGAACGAAGATATCTTTCCTGCTCTCGAAGACAAGTTTTCAGATGGCTACACCCTCGTGATGAACACCCAGTACAATCCTTTCGAATGCACTTTAGGCGCTGTGAAAGACCAGCTGATTCTTGAAACGGACGATTTGCTGATTGGGATTGCAGAAGAGCATGCCTCAACGACGGTAATCGCCAATGCTCATCCGGCATGGGTCGGTCACGGGAATGGGTTCGAGAATACAGAGTGTGCCACTCATGATCCCGAATATGAGGGCTGGATGGCAGATGTCATTCATCCGAACGAGGTGGGTCATGCTTATCTCGGGCTGTTATGGGTTGATGCGTTGGACTTCTTGAGCTCCGATTGTCGGTGAAGCGTGAGTTGTACTTTTTGGCTCGAACCCTGGTCTCTTTTCGCTGGCCGATTGATTCTGACTCAAAACCTGTTTCCATGAGTTTATGGATCCTCTGACTCGCTACTCGTTTTTTTCTTTGGTCTTCCTGGTCGGCCTGTCCTCGTGTCAGAAGGACGCTGAGGACCCTTCTGATGTGGCGAGTGCGGGAGTGCCTGCAGAGGAAATTGACACCGCTACAGGGTCAGCAGGTAGCGACGGGCTAGAGGAGGAAGAGCCTCTGTCTGCGGTCACTGACGAGAGGGAGGACGGGCGGCTCGACGTTGTCGCTTGGGTGCCGAGCTGGAGGCCCAGCGAGTGGCAAGAGGCCTTGGCTGCAGAGTGGGCGACCGGTGAGCATTCCCCTCGAGATACGGTCACGGCCATCGCGGCTCAGTTCTTTGTGGCCCAGGAGGACGGTGCGGTGGTGTTTGACGGCACAGCGAGCACGGAGAATCTTCAATGGGTGAAAGAGTATACCGCAACGAATCAGATGGATTTCTTGCTTTGCATCCACAACAACGATGGCGATACGAACGCCAATCCTCAGGGCTGGAATTGGCAATTGGCGAAAAAGGCATTTGCCGATAGTCAAAGCGCCCATATCGACGCGCTCGTGGCTCTCGTCGACGAGTGGGACGCCGATGGCATCGATATTGACTATGAGGGGTACGAGAATATTGATGGCGAAGAGGCGCGGGCCAAGTATGGCGTCTCCGCTCAGAATAATTACTACCGGGCGGAGTTCGCCTCTTTTCTGGAAGAGCTAGGAAGCCGCCTTCATGAAAAGGGAAAGCTCCTCACCGTCGATATCTTAGGACACAAGTGGAATCAGCCCAATGCTGAGTGGATGGGAGATTGGGTCGACTCGGTCGACCAAATTAACCCGATGACCTATGAATCGGGAGGTGATGCTCAATATGATTGGGACGACTATCGTTTTCAGCAAGACCGAGCGTTGACGGCTGGGTACAAAGCCCATCAATATATGTTTGGTATGACGAGCAGTAAGGGCGAGTGGGGTAACGATGCTGGCTTTGGTACCTCTGTTCTCGGCCATCTTGAGGAGAATTTGTCGGGAGAGTTTAATCAGGAGCCCGCGCCTGTGGCGATTTGGTCTGGACTCTTCGAAAATGATGCTTGGCGAGAGCCAGAAGTCTGGGATGCTCTCCATGAATTGAGCCATTCCTCGAAAGAATAAAATCCCCTCGTTACTTGGCGTCTTGGACTTCTTCCTACCCTTCGTACGCGTTGCTTGCCGGCGGTGTCCGCGCTTCAGGAGTTGACTGTGAAGCACGAATGTTCGCTTCGCAGCTGATGCTTTTTGGGCGAGCGACTTTGCCAAGGAGGCTGCAGCGCAGTCAAAAAGCTTACCGCTATTGCAATTTTCCTGAGACACGGAATGGGTATTGAAAATTTGAGGATTTAATAAGGAAAGATTTGTTATGTCTCAACAGAAAGAATTCTGACCGATTTCTTCTTGTCAGAAAGCGCTTCCTATCTATCTTCGCTGCAGCTTGGGCGTTAGTTGATTGAAATCTCAAGCACCTCAACGTGGGAAAGATGTGTCCGATGAGACCAGAGAGAAAGGTTCATGTAGCTTCTTGGAAAAAAGCGAGATGAGATAATCTGAGTTATCTTCAGTCCGGCATGGTGGAACCCCCATTGCGCTACCTTTCCTTAACTCAACTCGAAAGTCATTTGGTCGGAGCTGCTGTTTTGCAGGGCGATGGTCCAATGGAGAATATCAATGAATCGACAATTCGTTCGTCTCGCCGTGTCCTTCCCCGTTCTTCTTGCGGCTTGCAGTGCTTCCTCCATCAGTGGTGGAGACGGCACGAACAATTCTGACAATTCTGGCAATTCTGGCATCATCGGTCCGGACGGGAGTCTCACTCCAGGGGCGGGTGCTGGAGAAGGTAGTGGCATCATTGTCGATATGGATTCGTCCAGCGGCCCAAATTCTTTGGGAGATCCAAGCACCTGCGCTGACGCTGTGAATTCCCAGAGTTACATCGGTTGTGACTTTTGGCCAACGATCACCGCCAACCCAGTTTGGGAAGAGTTTAAGTTTGCCGTCGTCGTAGCCAATGGCCAAGATGTGGCCGCTGATGTGTTGGTGGAAGGGCCGGGGTCGACTTCTATTTCGCAGACCATTGAGCCTGGCGGTTTGGCGACGATTGAATTGCCTTGGCTTGCGGCTTTGAAGGGACCTGAATTTGATCCCCCTAGCTCGGCCTCGCCCTCGGCGTTTGGGCGCCTTGATACTTCTTTAAATATGGTGGGTGGAGCGTATCATTTGACGGCTTCAGTACCGGTCACTGCTTGGCAGTTCAACCCGCTACAGTATCAATACACTAATGGAGAGTGTGAACCTCGGCGTGAAGCGTCGGTAGAAAAACCATGCCGCGCGGCAAGTAACGATGCTTCTCTACTCTTGCCGACATCAGCAATGACAGGCAACTACCGTGTTGCTGCCTATTCGGGGGCTCGGGGTTCGGATGCTTGGGGTAGCGCGCCGAGCGGTTTCGCCATTACGGCCACAGCCAATGGCACCCAGGTACAAGTTCAGTTGCCTCCTGATTGCGATGCTGACTACCTGGATAGAAGTAATGGTTGTCTGTTAGCGAGTCCAGATGGTGTCGTTCCAGCAGCGATCAAGAACGAAGTCTTGAACTTTACGATGGATGCTGGCGATGTGATTCAGCTGCTTGCGGCTTACGGTCCCGACCCGCAAACCGGGCATGCAGACCTCAGTGGGGCGATTATTAATGCGAGCGCAAATGTGCAGGTGATTGCGTTTAATCCGATTGCCAATATTCCCGACGAAGTAGGGAATGCGGATCACCTTGATGAAACGATTTTACCCGCCGAGGTAATTGGTAAAAAATATATCGTCACTCCGCCTACTGCGTATGGGGGGCAGGCTATTGGTCATATTGTCCGAATCTACGGGAATGTGGACGGAACTCAGTTGACCTACCCAGAGGGGAAGCCTGCAGGTGCTCCTGATACGATCAACGCGGGCGAAGTTGTTGAAGTCCCCAATCGCTCTGGAGCAAATAATCAGTGCATGGCTCTCAACGCGACGTGCACTTTAACTGAGTCCTTTGTCGTTGAGGGGACGGAGCCATTTACAGTCGGATCCTTTCAGGTGGGTGGCTACATTCAGGTACCGAATTGGGCTGAGGCCTACACTCAGCCTGGAGATCCTTCTTTTTCAGTCATGGTGACTCCTGAGCAATTCCGTAAGAATTATACTTTCTTGGCACCAACATCTTTCCTCCAAAATTGGGCGGATATTCTGGTGCCGACGGGGGCCAGCGTCATTTTTGACGGGTCTCCTGTGACTCAAACACCGGCGCCTATCGGTGAGAGTGGTTGGGGTATTTTACGCCTAGCC
>JAKVCH010000002.1 GCA_022447485.1 Polyangiaceae bacterium
TCTCGGCTGTGAAAAGTCAGACGACCTCTTCATTCGCGAAAGCCCGAAGGTCAATCAAGCAATCGAGGCCCTCCGGGAAAGTAAGTACCTCGACGCAACTAGTCTGCTGGAGAGCTATCTAGAAACCGGCGCCTGCGAGAGTGGTGTGATTGGCGCTGGGGATCGAGCTCGCCAATACGGTGATGCCGCCTTCGACTTGGCGCTGGCCTTCATCGACACAACGAGACAGGCTCTCGCGGAATCAGCCGAGAAAAATGCGAACGCCTCCTCTACTCAGCCGGGCATGATGGCTAACCCAATGGGACAAGCCAATCCTGGAGGCGGTGAAGAGGCGTCACAGGAACAGCTGAACTCCGAACTCGAATGCGCTCTTCGATTGCTTGCGCCTCTTACTGAGGACCGCAACCATTCTGCGGCCCTGCGGGGTCGAGCCAGCTACCTCATTGGCAACCTTGAGCTACTGCGGTCAGAATTTGATGCAGCCATTGCCGCCTACGATCAAGCTCTCCAGCTTCTGCCTGCGACCAAGCTAAGCGAAGAAGAACTGAAGCGCATTCAAGCACTCTCCCCACAAGAGGATGCAAATCAGTCGGTGAAAGACGAAGAGAGAAAGCCAACGGATGACGCCCCGGAAGAAAATGTCGTCCCTGAAAGCGATGCTCTTCTTGGACTGATGGCGGCTCAAAACCGAGCGCTGGCCCAACGGCTGAAGGAGCAACAACCTCCTCCGCCGGAAGAGGAAAAAAGCAACCAAGACCAGCAGGACAACGACAAGCAGGACCAGCAGGACCAGAAGGACCAGAAGGACAACGACCAGAAGGACCAGCAGGACAACGACCAGAAGCAACAAGCCGCAAATTCCAGCTCCCCGTCTGATTCTGACGAGCAGGAAGCACAGAAAAAGGCCCGCGACGCCCAAATTCTGGACGAACTCGAACAAGCGCCTACTCTCCAACGCGAGCAGGCAAGAATACGAGCAGCACGTAATCGTCGTCGACCAACCATGGAGGACAAGTGAGTCCAGCGTTCCTCACGACAACCCTCACTCTGCTCTGCCTGCTCTTCACCTTACCAGCCGAAGCTGCGACGGTGGAGATCTCGCGTCTACCGGCAAAGGTCGGGCTCAATCAGACTCTTGTTTTTGAGGCGAAGGTCATCATGGAAGACGGCGAATCTGAAGTTTCAGCCGCTGATCTAAAAGTCAAAAATGCAACCGTCCAGGGGCCTTCTTTTCGTACGCAGCAAGAACTCAGAATCGTCAACTTCAACACAAGTCGGATTCGTTCCACAGTTGTCAGCTGGAGCATTCGCCCGAAAGAACTCGGAAATCTAAAAATCGGCCCGGCGAAATTCGTCGTGGCAGGACAGACGATTCAAACCCAAAGCGTGAGCATCGAGGTGGTCAACGCTACGCAAACAGCCCAACGACGTCGTCCTCGCTCCATTTTCGATATCTTTGATATGGGTCAGCGACTGGTGCCGCAGGCCTTTCCCGAGGCTGGACCCGAGCTGCAATTAGAGAAGGCACCCAACCCCATCGCCTTTTTACGAGCCATCCCCTCAAAAAGAGAGCTCATTGTCGGAGAAAGCGTCCTCGTCAGTGTCTATGCCTATGGTTCTCGAGGCCCATTTCAAAACTTAACAGGGCTCAGCGACCCGGAAGTCGACGATATGCTCACCTGGTCAGTCGTCGACGGTGCAGCGCAAGAAACGCCTCGTACGACAACAATCGATGATCAAGAATTTTTGATTCTGAAGATGAGAGAGTTTCTCTTTGTTCCGCTCTCTACAGGAGAAAAGATAATCGGTTCTCTCGATACAGTCATTCGAGGCAATGGTCGGTCCTACCCGGCTCAAGGCAGCTCCTTCGGGATGAAGTTAATCTCTCCACCACTGGAGCTAACAGTAGGCCCCGCCCCTGAGGGCCCTTCACGACCCGACAATTTCGTTGAGGGGACAGTTGGACACTTCACTCTCAAATCAGAAGTCAGCCCTCGCTCCCTTGAAGTGGGCGACTTTGCTGAAGTGCGCATCAGTATCCAAGGAAGAGGGCGACTTCCGAGCCAATTGCCCCTGCCCGAGGTGCCAGGAATTGAATGGAATCCGCCGACCATCCGAAAAGATCATTCAGAGGTCATTCAAGGCGAATTGAGGGGTGAAAAAAGTCTGACCTATCTGATTGAAGCGAAAGAGACAGGTAGAATCGAGCTAGGAAACCTTCAGCTCAGTTACTTCGATCCAAAAAAGGGAAAGTACAGCCAAGCCCGTACTTCACTCGGAAGCTTGTTGGTCACAGCTGCAACTCAAGATGACAGGCTCGGCGCGCTTCCCCATTCTTCAAGTTCACCAGCCAAAACAGCTGAAAGCTCGTCGCTACCTCGGGTCGACGAAAAAGGCACAGGGCTTTCGAAGTTGGAGCCGCAACACAAGGCGGCCACCCTCCGTCGACCACCGCTTTGGCCTTTCAAGAGCTCTTTTTGGATCCTGGTCCTTAGCTTTCCTGGGGTCGCAGGGCTCACCCTCTTCGCACGACGGCTATTCCACCTGGGAGCTCACTACCGGAATCGAGCCCAAGAAAAGAAACGTCCTCAAACTCAAAAGCAGCTTGCTTTAGCTCTCGATGCCGGCGACATGAAATTGAGCCTGAAATACCTCGATCGATTATTGAATGAAAAGCTCGAGACTCTCGTGAAAGCGCCGGTCGGCGGCTTGGGCTCGGAAACTCTAAGACGAACGCTCGAAAACGCCGGGTTCCCGCCTCATGATGTTCAACAATGGCTCGAATTCAAAGACAAGATTAATGCGAATCGCTTTGGGACGGCCCAGGATGACCCCTCCCTACTCCTCAAGGAATTGAATCGATTGGCGACGAGGAAGGTCGCAAGATGAAGCTCTATCTCTGCCTTGTTCTGGCTGCCTTTCTCTCTTCGTTTTCGATCGCAAGGGCCTCTGCTCTGTCAGCCGACGAGCTTCCTCCCAACGCGCTTATCGAGCACAGTGCCGAACTCATCGAAAGTGGAAAACCAATTGAGGCAATCGCAGCATTAGAAAGCGCTGCAGATCAAGGCATGCTCTCGCCGTCGCTGAGCTACAATCGTGGCATCGCTTATAGTCGACGGGCCAAGACAGCCAGTGCAGAGCCCAACGACTGGGGGCAAGCAGCAGCGGCATTTGAAGAAAGCGCTCAGCTAGACGAAGATCCGGCAAACGCAGAATACGCCGCCCAACTGGTTCGAGAAGAAATCACTCGTTCCAACTCCAACCGCGACGGTCTGCGCTCAAAAGCATTGGCCCTCCATGAAGTCATCTTATTGCAGTTCTCTCCGGCTTGGATGGCTGCTCTCGCTTTGATTGCGTCAGTGACTCTGGGGCTCGCTCTCTTGAGCTGGACGTTGCTCACGCAAGTCCGTCGCCGCTCCGTTGCTCTGGCTGCCATGGTATTGAGCGGAACGGTCTTCTTCCTCGCCACAGCACTATTCGGCCTGCGTCAGTTTGTCTTCGACAAGACGCAACCCGCTGTGGTGATTGCTCCTTATTCGAAGAATCTTGACTCAAACGCTCAACGCCATCCATCCGACGGTGAATTTGCCCAAGGAGAACTACTCTGGATCAGGGAATTTCGTGGAAACTTGGTACGCGTTACAGCGGGACCAGAACCAATTTGGCTGCGTCGGAGCAACCTCCGACCTCTCGGATCAGCGCGAGAATCATCCCGCGATCCATGATCGCTAGAAGCATGCTATGACCGAGGAGAAAGCTTTGCCATGTGGGTTAAACAATCTTCCCTCCGTCCAGTCCCTCCTTATGCTCGTATTGGGCAGAATGCGATCGATACAGTCCTCACCGACCTCACGGAATCAAGCGAGGGTCCCCAAGGAGAGGTGGAGTTAGTCTTCGACGACCTTGATGAAGCACAGCCGGCTCTGGCAGAGTTTCTTGCAAAAGAATTCTCGCGCCCTCAAGACGAGGACTGCTTAGCTCTGGGCTATTTTTTGAGTCTGACCATTTGGCTCTCTTTCGTCCAGGCTCATGGGCATTCTCTTGATATTGTTTCCGAGGATCTTCTGCGAGAAACCCAAGAGTTAATAGCCGTTGATCAGGCTTTGCGAGAATCAGAGCCCAATGACCCGATCGACACAGCCGACGTGATTGGTATGGAGCAACCTGAACTCATGAAGTTCATTCATTCTCAGGTTGAAGGTATTCTCGATAGAAGTGAAGGCGCCTTAGACATCAATGAAGTTCAGGTAATCTATCGAGCCGTACTCGTGGAGGTACTAGCTCTTTCCTACGCAGTCCGTAGTCCGGCTGGTTTTCCAATTGAGCGCAGCGAGGTTCTTGCATGAGTCAAAGCCCCCCGCCTCGAATGATACAAATTTTATTCTTTGCAGGCGTGAAAGATCGGATTGGTGAGGCAGAGCTTCAGGTCTCATTGCCCGAAAAGCCGACGAGCGCAGGCGAGATACTCAAGCTAGTCGAAAAGTCTCGGAAAAATTTTCTTTCACCCGAGATACGTATTGCGATTAATGAAGAATTTGCGCCTTTTGAAACAATCCTCCAACCAGGCGATACTCTCGCGGTGATTCCACCGGTAACAGGTGGTTAAAAGCCGATGAGCCAAAGCGTAAAGCGACAGGGTGCCATGATGACCAAGTGGCGTATTGGCATCGATGAGAATGGCTTAGGTCCTCAACTCGGACCTCTCGTCGTCACGGGTTGTCTGCTCTCGGCAGGTCCGCGGGGAAAAAAACTATTGAACGGAGAGCTTCCGCCGGCACTCAGAAGAGATCTCGACGACTCCAAGGCTCTTGTTTCAAATAAGGATGTCTCTCTTGGGGAGGCATGGGCGCGCGTTGTCGTCGAGCGCATGACAGGCAAGGCCCCCAAGTCTCACCAAGAACTCCTAGCCACGCTCTCCATCGATCCTCTGTCCACGCTCCAGAAGATCTGTCCTTCCCAGTCAAAAAGACAGTGCTGGAACACTCAAGGCGAAAAATTCAGTGCAAAGCCTGAGCTCCTCGTCCGTCTGAAGAAGCACCTCGAATGGCTGGAGAATCGGGATATTGAACCTTGCGGCTTATCAACAGTCGTTATTTGCACCTCGCGTCTCAATAGCCTCAAGCGCGAAGGGGTTCATCGCTTTGCCGCGGACCTTCATGCCATGGAAAGGCTGATTCTTGACCTTTCGCAGAAAAGCGAAGAGCCGGTGGAAGCTATCTGTGGAAAAGTCGGTGGAATAGCTGAATACGGCAAGTACTTTCGCTACCTATCGACCCATCTCTTCAATATTCTCCAAGAAGGAAGAGAAAAAAGCAGCTACCGATTTCCTGAAATCGGTGATGTTCACTTCATCAAAGATGCCGACGCCAGCGATCCAGCTGTGATGCTCTCCTCCCTCGTAGGTAAATACGTCCGGGAGCTCACGATGAAGCGCATCGGTCGTTACTACCTGAGCTCCCTGCCGTCTGGTACAAAAATGCCCAGTGGCTACCACGATCCGGTCTCTGATCAATTTGTCCAGCTCACTCAGCGCTTGAGGGAAAAAGAAAATATTCCCGATGATTGTTTCCAACGCTCTCGCAGCGAAAAAACCTCGGCTCGCCGGAAAAAGACAAAGACAGCATCGCCTCCTCCAAAAAAGAAGAAGACTGCCGAGAAAAGACAGGGCTCTCTTTTTTGAAAGACGGGCCTAGGTCAACCTCTCTTACCGCCAGACTCAAAGTAGAGGCCGACAAGAGAGGAAATCAGTCAATCCTGCGGGGTAGCAGCCGGTAAGGGCTGACCGTGACCAGGGCCTAAGATATGGGGCAAGGCCTCCGCCACTGTCCAATCGGCGCCTACATGTGGAGGGTGATGACAGCCTTCGCAAAGACTGGATGGTGGGCTTCGCTGAATGTTTTTACCAGCCACGGGATTTTGAATATGCAAAGAACCAGGACCATGACAGGTTTCACATTGAACATTCTTTAGCTGCTCCACATGGGTGACCGTGCTCCCCCCGGGCTTCTCATAGCCGGTCACATGACAAGACACACAATCGAGATTGAACTCTTTATGATCGTTGCTCAGGGTTGCATAGGCATGGGCATGCTGGGTCGTGTCCCAAAACTCTTTCGCAGCGCTATGACAACCAGCACAAGTATTCACCCCTACATAAGAAGCCTGCCCTTCGGCGACCTCCGGCGGTAGCTTATTCGCGAAGACTTTTTGGTTATGCTGATTCACCCGACGGTAATAGGCCTCAAGACGAGAAGAGACTTGACGGCTATCACCCAGGCTCTCCTTCACCTCGACCAGCTCGTACTTATAATAACTGCCCGCTGGAGCAGGTATGCTTTCAGGTAAAGCCGCCAACTGTTTCTCCAGGCGTTCCAGACGGGCTTTTTTCTGATTCAATCCAGTCTTGGAAGCTGGTTTTTTCTTTTCGTCGCGGAGAATCAGGCGTCGGTAGTCTTGAATACGACGTTCCAAGCTAGCTCTTTGCTCCTTCAAAGCCAGTCCTGTGCCATCACTGAAGGAAAAGCTTTTATTGCGAACATAAAGGTCCACAACACTCATGCCTTGAATATGGTTCTGCCCTTGCACAACCAAAGTCTGATTCAATTGTAGCGCAGGGATGGGCTGATCGTTATTTTCTCCTTGATCGAAACTCTTTCCTAGGACGACTACTTGAAAGCCGGGCACATTTTCTATCCAGCGGAGAGCCTTGCCTCGCTGGGCGGCGATCAAAGCAATCGCAACATCTACATCTTTGGCACGCAGCGAGTCATAGCCCTTTTTTAGAGCCGCCACAGGGTCACTCATCTTCACCGGGAGCGCTCCCCCAGGATAGGTAGGATCGCTAATTCCAATCAATCCTACCTTTAAGCCATTCACTTCGACGACCTGCTCGGCCTTGATAAAATCGGCTTGCAACCCGCCCAAATTCGCGGCGAGCGCCTGAGCACCACTTTCTAATTGTAGCTTTTTGAATACCTCTGTTCCTAAAGCCCAATCATTGGCTCCTGGAGCCCAGGCACTCAATCTCAAATCACGTAAGGAAGCGGCCATTGCTTCAGCCTTAAACATGGCCTGCTCGCGAGCCTCCGGAGCAATCGTTGGGTCAAGGAAAAACATGGGGCCCGCGGCCACGAATACCAAGCCAGATTTCTCGCCTCGCCGTGCGTCGAGCCAGGATGCGGCATGATCGACCCCACCAAGCATGTCTTTCACGCATCCGCAGGGCTCAATCGCTCCCGCTGCTCCACCCCAAGCAACAACGCGGAGAGTCGGGCGCGGGTTCTTTTTAGGAGTTGTTGTTGAACCAGCTTCACGACGACAACCCCCGGACCAAGCCGCGGCCAACAGGGCGAGCAGCAGGGATATTCCCCAAATTCGCCCCTTGAGCGGAGGGTGATTCTGCACGAAACGCAACATCTGATGGACCATAGCTCACTCTGGGCAAAAGTGTCCAAGAAGGTCGTCGTATTTCCTTGAATCTCTCCTGAGTCAGCCCCTATTTCTAACTTCTTTCACCCCCCAACTTGGAGTTCGAGAGCCAGGTTAAATTATTGTATGCTCTAGCCATGCTGAGCTCACGCACGTTGCCTCTTTTCTTATTCACCGCAATTATTCTGCCCGCATGTCACCCCAAAAAACCGGCAACCGATCCTCTGCCAGCGCAACTGGGAAAGGGAAAAGATTCACTGTCTCAAAATGCTCCAAACGAGGAGGTTAAGGAGCCGATTCGACTTCCCCCAGAGAGAAGCTGGGCCAGTGCAACCTGGTCGCCTCGTCCAGGTTCGCCAAGCGAGCCAGAACTAGAAGAGCTCATCAAAGCGTGTGGTGCCGGTGATGTCGCTCTCCACATTGCGGCCCAAGACGCCGCCCAAATGCAGGTCACAGAAGGCGAGGCTCCCACAATACAAGAGATTGTATTTTTGATGCGTCGACAGGGAAATAGCTACGTGCAACCACGGCTCTGGGCGGCCACACTCTCGCCTCAAGCCTTACCTGAGGCGGTCAAATCGGTGAACCATTGGAGCTCTACAGGCAACGCAAAATATGGCTATCGCTGTGGCGCTGGCCTAGCAGAAAACCCAAACGGCACCTGGAGCATCGTCGTTATCGCCAGTGAAGTATTGGCAGATGCTCGACCAATTCCTCTCCAAGTCGAATCTGGAAAATGGCTTGATATCGAAATCCGCGTCAATGAGGCGGTACAAGGCGCTAACTTGATCGTCCTCCCACCAGAGGGAGCGGCCCAACAAATCACGACAGAGCTCCATGACGGAACGGCGAAAGCTCGGGTCAACTTTCCTGTGGAGGGCTTGTATCAACTGCAACTCATGGGGGCTCTTGAAGGTGGACCACGGCCGGTTGCAGAAGCATGGGTAGTAGTCGGACCAGACCGTCCACGGGGACCGGTGAGTGAAGCTGTTCCGGGAGAAGAGGTATTTTCAGCAAAGATGGAGCGAGACACGGCTCTCTTTGAAATGCTCAACTCCCTACGCCGAGAAGCAGGACTGCCCACCCTCAAAAGAATGCGCAAGCTCGACATTGCAGCTCGGCAGCATAGTGCAGCGATGGCGCGCGCTGGACGCATTGCTCACGATATAGGCTCAGGCACCCCTGATTACCGCGTCGAGCGAAGCGGCGTAGTCGCGCGAGCTACAGGGGAAAATGTTGCCAAAGCCGATTCTGTCCTCGCTCTCCATCGCGTCCTTTATGCCAGCCCATCTCACCGCGAAAATATGCTCCTGCGGCGCTGGAACCACGTCGGGATCGCCATCATTGAGGGTGAGGATGGAAAGCTTTATGCAACAGAAATCTTCGTCGATGACTGAGAGTCTCGGCCTTTTTTACTCCCACTCTTCGTCCTGATTCTCTTGGCCTGCCGCCGCGGGCGTGCTTTCCGACTCTGACTTGAGAATAATGAATTCAACGCGACGATTACGAGCTCGGCCTTCTTTCGTATCGTTTGTATCAATCGGCTGACTTGGCC
Source organism: Polyangiaceae bacterium (assembly GCA_022447485.1). GTDB lineage: Bacteria > Myxococcota_A > Polyangia > Polyangiales > Polyangiaceae > NIC37A-2. Next base: position 8,984 of record JAKVCH010000002.1, read on the forward strand.
CAAACCCTTCCGCCTCGAGCCGTTCAGCAGCAATTCCTTTTTCAACCAGGTAGGCCATAACAGAATCAGAACGTTTCTGGCTTAAATCAAGGTTATAGGGCTCACTTCCTACGTTATCGGTATGCCCATGCACAGCGATTCGAATCTGTGACTGAGCCTTCATCAAAGCATAGACCTCATCAAGAATCGGAAGGCTTTGATCTTTGATAACAGCTCGACCTCGCTCAAATTCAATCGGCTTGAGAAGGTCAACATGACCGTCCGCGCTGACCTTGGTGAGAGAAGGACAGCCTGGTTCGCTGACATTGCTCGCAGGTCCTGGCGCAAAAGGACAAGCATCGCCATCATCCGGCACAGAGTCGTTATCGGCATCGAGCTCGGGACAGCCATCGCCGTCCTGGATTCCGTCGAAGTCTTCTGCGTCGTTGGGACATTTATCTTTCTTATCAACGATCCCGTCACCATCGGCGTCTTCAGGGCCCGGGCAGCCATCGTTCGGCTTCGGTGCACGGCCGTCTTCGGCGAGTTCGGGGCAGCGATCAATCCCATCTGGATAACCATCGCCATCCAGATCAGATTCGTAATGCTCCGCTCGCGAAACAATCTTCACTTGCTCAGGCGGCTGCTTAGCCTCCGTCTCTTGGAGCTCCCAATAATGGCCAATGGACGTCAAGATCCGCAAGTCAGCGCCTCCGTAGCCTGGTGAAAGTCGAGTGCCCCCACCCACATTCAGGTAAAGCGTCTCCTCGGGGTTCATCGCAAAGCGCCCCTGGGCCAGCCATTCGAGGGTTGTATTATTACCGTAGAAAAAAGTACTGGGGTAGTCGCCTTGCGCCCCTTGAATCCCAGTGCTTCCCCAAAGCTCTGCGCCAAGACGAACCTTGCCATCACGCAACGGCACGAAGACACCAAACGCATAGCGCAGTTCACTTCCGACCGACAAATCTGCAGCTGTACCTGTGAGGTTAAATCCAGGACGAAAATGTGGGCCAATATGACCCGTCAAAAAGAAGTCGCGAAAGTGGTGCTCTGCCGAGACCAATAGCTTGGCTGTCGCCTTATTGTCTCCCCCAAAGTTATTTCCGCCACTCGTTGGAATCGTAAACGAAAAAGCACCACCAATGCGGGTTTTCTGGTCAGCAGAAATGTAGATCACCCCTCGGGTATCAAAGCGCAGATCGCCAACCGCGGCTTTCATTTGCTCTAATCCACCTTCGCCGACTTCCGGCGTGGGATCTGTTCCCGTCAACTGACCCATGGTCACAGGCAGCATCATATTGAACCCAACGCGCCCCAGAAGTTCGATACCGACTGATGGGTAGAGTAAAAACTGACCACCAATTGGGTTGTCGATATCTTTTTTTACATCGTCATCACTGGTGACATTATGAGCCCGGAGTGGGTTCAAGGAAAATCCTACTCCAGCGTTGGCGTAGAAGCGCATCTCCTTTGCCATATAGGGACGCCAGACCATAAAGCCATCATCAGGTGCTCCCGATGGCTGCGCTCGATCTAACTGAAATGTCGTCTGGGCAGATGCGGTGGAAGCGACGAAACCAAACAACATCGCACCGGCCAGGGAGGTAGCATTCCTCATAAGTTTCTGAAGAGAATAAGATTTCACCGGCCCAAACTACGCCGCCCTGGAGCACACGACAATCACCCACATGAAAAAATCCGGCTAAAACGCAATCTGCCTAGCGCGTAGCTCTATTCGCACTTTTCTTCCCTCACTCTTCTTACGAACGAATCAAGTCAAGCTTCGATCTAGATTCCAATCTAACTGCAGAGCCGATCAAAGAGCGGCGCTGATCAAAGAACGGCGCTGGCCGTGGAGCGGCGCTGGCCAAAGAGCGGCGCTGCAGCCAGGTAGACCTCAGCGAGCTCAGCGGAAAGCGACGCCGATGAAGAAATTCATGTACTGATGGGTCGGGAAATCGTTGCCCTTCACCAAAAGCTGATACCGAGCACCGGTCATCAATTCGACGGGTCCTACGGGAATATTCGCACCTATCTCAGGAGCAAAGGCCCATTGCCAACCGGTGCGGTTAATCCCTGTAATACCAACATCTAACTGTCGACTCACGTAGGCTCCGCCCGCTGCCATCGATAGATAGGGTCGAACCTTTTTCGAGCTGCCCAAGACATAGCTTCCTTTGGCCATGACTGGCGTCGTATCAAGGCGACGAATTTGGGTTCCTGTGAACGTGATATTCCCCTGGGTTTGGGTCTCACGCACCTTATTCCACATGCGATGCCAAGCAATCATCCCGCCAAGCTGAAAGGAACCCCAACCCACATAACGAAAGTCAACGGAAATCCCTTGGACGCTAAAGTTGGAGATATAATCCGCTGTATTTCCGATGGGTAGGAGGAGGTCCCAGGCAAGCGCAATCTGGAAATCAGACTTCCGTCGCGTATCCTCAATTGTCACGTCTTGAACTTGACTGTCATCATAGCCTTGATCATCAGGCTGTGGTCGAGCCACAGGAGCTGACGGCTGCTCGGCGGCCGCTGGCTGAACGGGAGGAGGTTGACTCGACGCCCCAGGGGGAGCTGCGGGCACAACGGCAGGCGGCTGAGCAGGCTGAGCAGGCTGAGCGGGCTGAGCGGGAGCGGTCCCTGCAGACTCTGCCGGCGCTGCTGCAGGCTCTGCTGGCGCTGCTGCAGGCTCTGCCGGCGCTGCTGCAGGCTCTGCTGGCGCTACTTCAGGCTCTGCTGGCGCTGGCTCTTGAGCCAAAGTTGTCCCGGTGACAAAGAGCAAGCCAAAGGTCGAGGCGAAACCGAACCCCGAGGAAACGAAGCGTAACATTAGTTCTCTCCCTGCTTCAGGTAGGGGGAATCAATAAATGCTTGATTGACGGCTCGTTGAATCCGCTCTTCTGGAGTCAGCTCACTCGAGTTTGCGTAGAGGCCGCTAAATAAACCAAGCCAAACTGTATCTAGCCGCTGTCCCTCACTACCCGCGGTATCCACCATTGTAACCATGATCGACTCAGTTGGTAGATTGTAAGCATACGAGTAGCCGGGATACCAACAGCCGCCGTAATACCATCCGCTGTAGTAAGGGTAACACCACGCATACCCGACATACCAATTATCCCGAGCGATATAGCCAGCCAAGAGAGCAACATCCGGCGCCTCCGCACCATCTGCAGGAACTTCCTGCCAGCCGTAGTCGTCGAGATTGGCCTTAAGAGACTCAAGCAATATTTCGTCGAGACGATCTTGAGCGCTCCCTGGGTCGAAGCAATTTTCGGGATCGAAATTGGGTACTCCCCCAAGACCGCCCAGGCCGCCTTCTTCAATAATCCCGCAGAGGTTTACAACTTCAGGAGGCAAGGAGTAAGTCAAATACTCCTGATAATTCGTGTTCGGCTCCTTCACTGTCACCACAACATCTGTCTCGGCCACGGTCAGAGTCTCGTAACTACAGGCCGAACTTATCGCCACGACCAAAGCCGCTGCACCCCACGCCCACGAACGTTGCCAGAAAGTCATCATCACTTCATTCGTCCCTTGCCAGATTGGAGCTTTACCCTCCTCAAACGCAGACATACCCAACAGTCAACAGAATAGCCACTGAATCTCTCCCAGAAATACGACCGCCCCAGGCACAAACTTAGGCTAGAGGGACCAAAGGCAGCAGATCGACGTCCAGGCAGACGAAGAGCCGAGACGTTCCTGGACTTGAGAGCCTGCCGCGATCATACTTCTCTCGCAATAAATGACAGCTCTAGGCATTATTTTTGATTGTGATGGTGTCCTCGTCGATTCCGAGCCTCTGGCCTCACGGGTTCTGGCTGAGTGCCTTTGTGAAGTAGGCATGGAGATCAGCCCACTCGATGCCGATCTCAGGTATCGAGGAAAAAGCTTGCGGGATGTATTTCTAGAGGTCGAGGCCACGTTGGAACAGCAACTCCCACCCGATTTTGGAGCCCGACTCAATCTCCAGACGCAGAGCCTCTTCGATCAAGAACTCAAGGCAGTGGAAGGAGTGGAGGATGTTTTGAAGGCACTGCAAGAGGCCAAAATTCCTCTTTGTGTCGCCTCGAGCGGTAGCCCTCAGAAAATCGCCCATTCGCTCGAGCTAGTCGGCCTCACGGACTACTTTGAAGGACGGCTATTTAGCGCTCTTCAGGTCCAACATGGAAAACCCGCACCCGACCTTTTTCTTTATGCCGCCTCCCAGCTCGGCCTGAAGCCGGAAAGTTGCGCTGTCATAGAAGACTCGCTCCCAGGGATACTGGGTGCTAAGCAAGCCAACACGAAGGTATTTGGCTATGCAGCCCGCACTCCAAGAGCCGATATTCAGCAGCTAGAAGCAACAGCTTTTGATACAATGAAGGAGCTGCAAATACTTTTGGAGCAATGGCAACCTCAAGACCTTCAGACACAAAACCTCGCAACCTCTTTTTGAAATGGTATCAGGGAAACTCATTGTGTTCCGCCCCGAACTCTCCTCCGTTTTCGAATTGCCCGGCCTCTTCTCCTTGTCAAAGTCATGTCAACTGAAGAGGTGGAGCTCTTTGCTCCGGCAGACTCTCCTGATGAGCTGTCTCAGCTTCGTCGCGCTCGCACCTGAAGACGCAAAAGCCGTCGCACCAGGAGGAGTAAACGATTCCACCGCAATCAACCGCGAGCGTCCCAAGACCGAGCGAAGAGGTGGCTTTGCCCTCGTTATGAACAGCAGCTATGGCTACGCCTCGTTCGTCGGCTACCCCAACTTCGCCTCTGACGTTGGAAAACCAGAATTTCGAGCTAGCACTGGCCCAGCGTTGGGAACGAATTTCTCGCTTTTCCTCGGCGGCGCGCTGCGAGATTGGCTCGTCACTGGAGCCGGCATTATCACGAATACCACCTATTTGGGTAAAGTACGCGGCCTACAATCTGCTCTCGTATTTCATCTCGACGCCTTTCCCCTCTACTACAAGGGCGGCCACTTTCGCGACCTGGGTCTTAGCGTCGATGGCGGCGTTGGCTTCTCCATCATAGAAGACCCTGACAACAACGATGAAGAAGTCGCCAATGGTGGTTCTCTATCAACAGTGGGCATAGGCGTCTTCTATGAACCCTGGCAATTCTGGCGCTGCTCCTTTGGTCCGACGCTGAACTACGTCTACAGTCATAGTCAAAGTCTCGATAGTCACTTGGTACTGGGCGGGATTCGCTTCTCTCTCTATTCCGGGCAACCCAAAAAGAGCAAAAAGGCTAAGACGAAGTCGACGGCCGCGCTGAACTCCTGGAGCTTCTGAGCGTTCGCTCGGCTCACCAAGCGCCCAATTCGTCATGGGATGCTGACAACCTAAGTCGTTCAATTCTCCGAAATAATCTGAGGAAACGGGACTGCACAAGTTCTGCACTGCTTTTGCCTGGCTTTTCAGAGAGCTCAACGTCAAGGCTGCATATTTGTGAATCAAGCTGTGTCTTATGAAAGCAATGCAGCTGTCTATTCGTTCGTCCTTCTTTGTTTTGTCACGTGCCGCCCTTGGCGCCTTGCTCTTCTTCGGAAGCGCCACTGAGTTTGCAGAGGCAAGTCCACCGTCCCCGCAGCAAGTCGTGTTGAACAACAAAGCTTCCTCCGCTGGAGAGGAAAGCGTCACGAACACAGTACTCCATGGTGGGCGCCTGCAGATGCAACTACCTTCCGGTCAAAAACTCTCCGCTCCCACCCTCGAACTCTCCTATCGAGTCGAGGTGGCAGGACTCTTGGCGCGAACAACGCTGACTCAATCGTTTCAGAATACAAGTACGGAAGTCGTCGAGGCCGTCTACAGCTTTCCGTTGCCCGCAGAAGGCAAAGTTGACGGCATGCTGATCAAGGTTGGAGAAAGAAGAATTGTTGGCCAAGTCAAAGAGCGCCAGCTCGCACAACAAACCTACGAAGCAGCGAAGTCCGCGGGGAAACGAGCAGCTCTGATCCACCAAGAGCAAGCCAACCTCTTCAGCACCCACGTCTCCCCTATTTTACCGGGTGAACATGTCGAGGTGGAGATCAGTATTCAACAGACGATCTCCTATGAGGCAGGTACCTTCTCTCTCAGCCTACCATCCACCCTCACACCACGTTATCTACCTGGCAGCGATGAGATGCCCCCACTCAACGTCCACGGTTTTGGTCGGGGGACAGTAGAAACGAGCGGAAAATTCGCCCAACCTCCACCAAAGGATCGATCACTTCTACAGCCTCCCAGCTTGACCCATCGGAAAGGGCCTCTGCTCTCTGTGGAAATCAACCTAGCTCAAGGAATGCCTCTCGAAAGAATTCACTCGCCCAGCCATTCCATTCAACAAAGATCGACGAGCAAAGGCACTCAGGTTCGACTCAAAGCGAATCAGGCTCTGGCTGACCGCGATTTTTTACTCAATTGGTCACCACCCATCCATGATGCGCCCACCGCCGCAATATTTTACGAAGAACGCGCAGGAAAAACTTACGCTCAAATTATGCTTTTACCCTCCGCAACTGATCAGCAGGCGGCGATCCCTCGAGAAGTTACGTTCATCATCGACGAAAGCGGCTCGATGTCGGGAACATCCCTCGTCCAAGCCAAGTCAGCCCTCGCAACTGGTCTGCGCCTACTTCAAAACAAAGACACCTTTAATATTATCGCTTTTGATGATGAACTTCGGCGACTGTGGGCTACCCCTCAAGCTCTAACAAGCGAAACAAAACAACAAGGCGAGCAATTCGTTGACAGCATCGCAGCCGACGGCGGTACAGAAATGGCGCCCGCTCTCCGTGCAGCATTTTCCCCGACAGTAGATCAACAGCGCGTCTCTCAAGTGCTCTTCCTCACAGATGGTGCAATCGGAAACGAAAGAGACCTCCTTGAGCTCATTCACAGAGAGCTGGGCGCTCGTAGCCTCTTTCCTATTGCCATTGGCAGCGCTCCTAATCAGGGCTTTATGCGTGAAGCCGCACGAATGGGCCGCGGGAGCTTCACCTTGATTGCCAACCATCAAGAAGTCGGCACACGCATGCGCGCCCTCCAAGAGCAGCTCGTTGCCCCGGTCTTGCGAAACCTGCAGCTAAAAGCCAAGGCCGCAAAGGTTTACCCGGCAAGACTCCCCGAACTCTACCGAGGACAACCATTGATCATCAATCTTGAGTTCGACGCGAGTTTGAAAGAAGTCCAGGCTCGACCTCCATTAAAATTGACGGGACAGCGACTAGGCCAAACCTGGAGCAGCGAGCTCCCTCTAAAAGGAGGCAAGGTACAGGCCGGAGTAGCAAAAGCCTGGGCTTCAGCTGCTATCGAGCAACTTCTAGACCAGCGCTCCTTCGGAGCACCTGAGGCAAAGATAAAAACCGAGGTCTTACCCCTCGCCCTCAAATTCGGACTCGTCACACCCTATACAAGTTTTGTGGCAGTCGATCAGACACCTCTGCCTCATCATGAACGGCCGACACCGCAGCTTGTGGCCCAGAACCTACCTGCTGGTTCGCAGCTCTTAGGTAATCTTCCGAGTACAGCAACGCCTGCACCGCTGCTCTTAATTCTTAGCCTGCTCTCGGTAGTGGCTGGGGTGTTCTTTCATCGCAGAAGCATCGCACGATGAAAGTTACCCGAAGAAGAAAGAGCAGCTCAGAAAAAAGGCCTGGCGCTGACTCTGGGAGAACTGCCAATCGCCGCTATTCAAGGATGGTGAGCCTGGTACTACTCTTCATGGGACTGACCTTTGGAGTTGCAGGGAATTGGATCTGGGCGAAAGCCTTGGTCGCTCAGGTGCTTCTGCGTAGAGCCTGGAGCGAGACGACTCTCGAGACAAAGAAGAGGCCCTGGCCCTGGGCAGATACCAGCCCGGTTGGCCGTCTCCTCAGCAAAGAGCTGAACATTGACCTGATCCTTCTGGATAACCTAACAGGCAGCTCTCTTGCCTTTGGGCCTGGGGTGTTCGGTGGACGCAATGGCCTTGCCCCCCACAGCCATAAAGTGATTGCGGCCCATCGAGACACTCACTTTGAGTTCTTAGAGAACCTCGACCCAGGAGATATTCTTTGGATAGAAGACCTCCAGCGACGGAGGAGACCCTACTCGGTAGATAGCCTTCGAGTCGTTTCGACCAAAGAATCAAGTCGGTTGGTCAATCGAGGCATCGATGAGCTCAGCTTGATTACATGCTGGCCCTTTCATAGCCCAATCGCTGGCACAGATGAACGATACATCGTCCACCTTCTCCCCGCTTCCCTTTGAATCCAGCGTACGCCCAACCCAAGCTTGAAAGTCAGAACTTCAGTTTTCCTGCTCATCCGCAATACGCCGGGCGATTTGAAGTCCCTTTTCGACAAGCTCCTCTGCTCTCGGGGTCGATGAAGCCTCGGCATAGCAGCGCAGCTCCGGAGCATTTCCCGACGGGCGCCAATGAATTATGTCGCCGTTCGAGAAAGAAATCCGCACACCATCAAGAGTATTGCGCGCGGCCACCGCATCCAGCCCACACCACTCCGCGACTCGTTGGTTAGTCGCCCGCTGCAGGCGCTCCAAAAGTAGAAGGGACGTCTGGGTCGGAAATTGCTGATCGCGACCGCTTGCCGTAAAGCGTTGCGGCAGAGTCGCGACTAGCTCGGAAATAGGCTTTCCTTGCTCTCGAGATGCCAGAAGCACAGCCAAATGGACGAGCACAGCATCCCGTGTAGGCAGAGCGCGCAAAATACCTCCACGAATCTGCCGGCTCGTTGAACTCGGGATGGATAAGTCACTGCTATGCAAAAACCCACCATTGGCTTCATAGCCGACCACAACCCCCTCCTTGGCATCTGCGAGGTTTTGCATCTCCTCAATCACAAATGGCGACCCTATCTTGGTTCTCCGGACACAGAGGAAAGCCTTCGATATCTCAAGAGCACCATTGCTGCTTACGGGAGTGACTACACTATCAGCACCCAGGAAGCGGGCAGTCAGAATACCAGTCACGTCCCCTCGCAGCCATTCACCTCGCTCATCTGAGGTCAAAGGTCGATCGGAATCCCCATCTGAGGAGAGAATGGCATCAAATTTACCGTGCGCCGCCCATGTTCGTGCCAACTGCACGTCCTCAGGACGAATGGCCTCTGTATCGACTGGCACAAACGACTCGCTCCAACCCAAGGTCTCAACCTGCGCGCCCAGGGCCCGGTACAATTCGACGAAGAGCTCTCGGCCGACTGCAGAGTGCCCATAAACCGCCAACCTCAGCCCTGCGAGGGCATGGGGGCCAAAAACCTTCTTATAACGGTCGAGGTATTCTTCCCGCGCCTCCGTGCGGATAGTGGGCAACCCTTCCGGCTCTATTAAATTGCCATCTGAATCGAAAAGCTGATCGCGAAAAAGAGACTGTGCTTTGATCGCTACCTCATCGCGCTTGGTAATCTCGCCCTGGGCGGTGGTGAACTTCATACCATTCCGATCGTCCGGAATATGGCTTCCTGTAATCATCACAGTTGGGAGAGAATGCCGCAAACCATAAAGCGCAACGACTGGTGATGGTACTAAACCCAGATGAATCACTTCACAGTTCAAGGAGCGAATCGCTGCAGCCACGGCTCCCATGATGCGAGGCGTACTTGGTCGGCGATCTCCTCCGATCGCAACGCCCGTTCCATCGGGGAGCTCCCCCCGTTCACGCAACACCTGGAGAAAAGCACGCGTATAGGCAAAACAAACCCAATCGGTCATCGCAACAACCAATCCGCGAGCACCGCTCGTGCCAAATTGAACGCCGCTCGTCGTCATGACTTCTTGAATACTGGTAGGCTCTTCCATGAGCAGCGCTTGTAGCGGATTCAATTCCAGCTCGCAGCCAGCAGAGCAGGCAAAATCGAGAAGCACCCCAAATTTGGCTCATTCGCCCGAAATCTCCTACCCGAGAAGCCCCCTTTGCCTCACTTCGCGCTTCACGGCCAAACTCTCCTCAGTGCACGGCGAAACACTATCTACCCGAGATGCAGCAAGGGCCACCACTGCAACCAACCAAAAAAAATAGGATTGCACAGTTTGACGAGCAACCCATTCAAAAAAACCCTGGATATACATCGTTCCTAAACCGATCGCACATCCCGCACTGATTGGTCCCCAGGCAGTCCAGCGACCTCGCCATGCGCCCCAAAGGGCAACGAGCATGACAAAGAAATATTGCAGAAGTAGGCAAGCAAGACCGAGCCAACCGAGTTCAGCAATTGTTAACCAATAGATATTGTGCGCGACTCCCCCCATGTCGCCAGCCGGCAAACCAACGCGCTGGCCATAGAGCTGATGGTTGTAATAAGAATAGAGATTCAACCCGACTCCCCCAGGATGGTCCTCGACCATCAGACTAGCGGCGTCTTCAAAAAGGTCTCGAGCCCGCCCAGAGGCCTCTGGCGCGTGCTGAAAACGCAACCGAATGGAGTCGGCACTCTTCGCTCCAAGCAACAAAAGAACCGTTGCACCCATGACCGATAGAAAAACTTTGCGAACTGAGAAGGAATAAAGAAACGACGTCAAAAATGCCAAAATTAGCCCCAGTATGCCCACGAAAATACTCCCACGAGAAAGGGTCAGCACTAAAGCGAGACACCCAGCGAGCAGCCCTGCCACACTGAGTAGATGGCCGGTCGAGAGGTAGCGAAGCAGAAGAATAGGTAGCGCCAAATTAAGAGCCATACCGAGAGAGTTTTGATGGGGGAAGGTCCCAGCCACTTGATGCATGTGGTCAACGTATCTGAGCTTTAAGCAGAGGCCTGCTTCCAGCAGCATGCCCAAGGCTAGACCATTCAGAAGACAAAGGATGAGCTGCTCCTCTTGACACAAGCGCCACACAACAACGACAAAGACGTAAAGACGGAGCAATTTCCAAAGAGTGAACGCACCATAGAGTGGCATCTCTGAGAAAAACACCGCCAGAAAAGCCATTGCAAAGTAGGCTACCTGAACTTTCCGATAAGGTCCGGGCACTCCTTTGGGGAGCAAAAAAAATAAGAGCCAAGCTACAAGATCAATTGCGGTAATCTCAAAACCTTGGTCCGTGCCGCGATAGGCGAGGTCGGCAAAGAATTGAATACTCGGAAGCTCCACCCACAAAAGACACGTCAAGAGCCAGGCAAGAAACTGAACGAAGCCTCTCCTCCCACGCCCGAAAAAACCCAGCACGAAGATCGAAAAGTAGGCGATGGCGAAGAGTAAGTACTTCAAAAGCACCTCGCGCGTCGCCCACGGTCATCAAAAAAACAGTAGCTGATCGTGGCTCGTTCGAGGAGTTGCATAGAATAGGGTCATGGTGATGAGCCCATGGGCTCTTCTACCAATCTTGAACGGCCTCTCCCGGTCCCTCTCTAGGAGCACAGAGAAGCTGCTGAAATCACTCAACTCTTCATCGAAGTCGCTCAACAGGAATCAAAGAGCCCCCTTGGCACCATGGGGCCCAACGATTCCTCAAGAGGGCTTCTTCTACATTTCCTCCAGAAGTTTCTGCCATGGCTTGTGTCTACGGACGAGCTTCGGTAACTCCAAAGCTATGAGTAATCCAATTGCGAAATTTGAGACATCGATGGGCGACTTCGAGGCAGAAATCTTCGTTGATAAAATGCCCATTACCGGCGGTAACTTTGTCAAGCTCGTGGAAGAGGGCTTCTACGACGGTCTACATTTTCATCGCGTCATCGCGAATTTCATGAATCAATTTGGCTGCCCCCATAGCAGTGATCCCAACAGTCCTCGAGCCGGCACGGGTTCGTCGCCTCACGGTCGCATTGCCGACGAGCACCCCGCAGACGTGAGGCTCTCCAACGAAATTGGCACACTGTCTATGGCCAATGCTGGGCCAAACTCCGGTAGTAGTCAGTTCTTTATCAATACGAAGCACAATGACTTCCTTGATTACTTCTCCGGTGGTCAGTCGAAGCACCCCGTCTTTGGCAAGGTCACTTCTGGAATGGACGTTGTAAACGCAATCAATAACACACCCACAGACCATAGCGACCGCCCGCGTACGCCAGTGAAGATGATCAGCCTCAAAATTGTCTGATGTTCTTCTGTCCGCGAGCTCCTCAACAGAAGGGGCAGTCAAATCGCTGAATAAAAGAAAGGCTCTTCTTTTGAAGAGCCTTTCTTTTATTCTTTCTGACGAAAAGGTAAGTCAGAATTTTGAGCATTCCCTGAGGAATATTTTTGCGGAGAGGGCGGGATTCGAACCCGCGGTACGCTTGCACATACACATGATTTCCAATCATGCACCTTCGGCCACTCGGTCACCTCTCCTGAAAGAACAGGAACTGTTTTTTCAACACCATCTGAGCCAGAGCCCAAACGGACGCCGAACCTAGCAGAATCAATCGTGTTGCAAAGAAAAAAACACTCGCGGTCAAATAGAGCCAAAATCGAAGATTTTCTGCGATTGACGATGCCAACCCAAAGTTCCCGCCCATCGGTTGCACCAAAAATCACGAAGCAGGTCTGCGAGCTTGGGAATCAATCCTCCCGGAAGTGATTTGCGTCAGCCGCACTCCTCCAAGGGTCAAGGCCGTTCCCAAGAGCTGCAGCCCACTGAGCGACTCACCCAAAATCAGCCATGCGCTCGCGACAGTCATCACTGGACCCACCATGGCGAGAAGACTCGCTCCTTCTGAACCAAGCCGGCGAATACCGTCCATCATCAAAAAGTAAGGTATCACAGTCGACACGAGCACCATTAAGCTCATCCACAGGCCGGAGCGATTCGGCAAGGTCGGCACTTCCGCTCTTGTCATGACCAAGATGACAGAGAGAACCACCACGGCCGTCGTGATATTCGAAGTAGTCGTGAGTCGAACTGAACCTAATTTTCGACTCACTGGCTCTGCTAGAAAAACATAGAGAGCGTAAGTAGCCATGGAGGCTAAGGCCCAGCGCACTTGGCTGAGAGAAATTCCTGAGTGAAGGTCGAAAACCGCGAAGAGACCCAACCAAGCCAAGAAAAATCCGCCAATTTTCTGCCAGGACGGCCACTGTTTTCGTTGCACCCCCGTCAGCACCATCACAATCAGAGGAAAGCCAAAGAGCACAACCCGCGAGATACTTGCTCCTAGTTGTGCAATAGCCTCAAAGTCGAAGAACATCCCCAGGGCAAAAAGCAAACCCAAGGCAGCTCCCGGAAGGTAGTCTTTGGTTCGGAGTCCCGACGAAAAAGAATCTGCTTTCTTCCGCCAAAGCGCAAAAATGAACAAAAAAAGCGGCGCCGAAAATAGGGAACGATAGAAGAGAACACCGCTGACATCCAGACCCTCGGCATAGGCCAATCGTGCCCAGATACCTTTCAACGAGAGTGCCAAGGTGGCTGCCAGTACTTGAATTGTCCCCAAGTGTTTCATGATAAAGCACCGAAGACGCAGCATCGCTACGACCGGCAGTCGATTTGAAAGAGGAGATAGAAGCGTTTAGCCTCAAGGTCTAGCTGAGCGTTCAACTAGCACGACCGGCGTCGAGCTGATTACGAGGAACGCCTCATCGAAAGAGTAGAGCCGTGACCCATCTCGAAGTGTACGCCCCATTTTGTAAGAGCCTCCTCCAAACTTACCCAATGACCAGCCGGGAGCAGGCATTGATGGCATTGGAGAGTGCCGTGACTCTCTACCGTGACCGGCAAAGCTGGTTGAGCACCAGCCAGAAAATCGTGATTCTCGAGCGTCTTGCCGAACTTGTCATCGAAAAACAGGACGGTTTAGCGGAAATTGCAAGCCGTGAAGGCGGCAAACCTATCGCTGACTCAAAGGTCGAAATCGCAAGAGCTATTGAGGGGATCCAGGCTGCCAGTGCAGCGCTCCCTTTGACGGGGCGAGAAGTTCCCATGGGTCGTCGCCCCTCTTCAGCGGAACGCACAGCGATGACCTATTGGGAACCTCGAGGTGTCGTCTTCGCGATCAGCGCTTTTAATCATCCTTTCAACCTACTGATTCATCAAGTCGTCACTGCACTTGCAGCGGGCTGTCCGGTTCTCCTGAAGCCAGCCCTGAAGACTCCTATCAGCGCTTATCAATTGGTCGATTTATTGCGCTCAGCAGGTCTACCCGAAGGCTATTGTCAACTTTTACTCACCAGCGATGAAGACACCGGTTACCTAGTGAGTGATTCTCGCATCGCCTTTCTCAACTTTATTGGGTCGGCCAAAGTAGGCTGGTCCTTACGCTCAGCTTTGGCGCCAGGCGCGAGCTGCCTTCTTGAGCACGGTGGAGTGGCTCCAGTGATCGTTGACGAAACGGCCAATATCGATGCTTTGATCCCAGCAATGTTGAAGGGAGGCTTCTATCATGCTGGACAGGTGTGTGTGTCTGTACAGCGCATCTATGTCCCGAGAAATAGAGCACGCGAAATTGGCGAAAAACTGGCAAAGAAAGCGAGCGAGCTCTGTGTCGGGGACCCTCTCCTACCAGAAACCCAGGTCGGCCCCTTGATTGACTCTCGAGCGATGAGGAGAGTTCAGGATTCGATCGATGAAGCTCTCGAGCAAGGCGCCGAGCTTCTCTGCGGAGGGAAAGCTCTGAGCGCCACAACATTTTCACCCACTATCCTCTACGCGCCATCGGCTCAAGCAAAGGTCTGTCAAGAGGAGGTTTTTGGCCCCGTCATGAGCATCCTTCCCTACGATGATATCGAAGAAGCGATCGGTGCTGCCAACCTGGAGGGCCACTACTTCCAGGCAGCTCTTTTTACGAATCGTCTCGATCAGGCCTGGGAGATAGGACGTCGATTGCAGGGGACAGCTGTGATGGTCAACGACCATACTGCCTTCCGCGTCGACTCAATGCCTTTCGGCGGACACCGTCTCTCGGGACTCGGAATCGGCGGTATTCAAGAATCGATCGCTGCTGCAAGTATCGAGAGGATGATCGTCTTCAATCATCAGCTAGGCCCAGGTGATGCCATCGCGGACTGATAGAGCAGCTCACGGACAATCAGCATAGACTTCAATATTCTGGTCCTCGAGCTCCGTCTTCAGCGCATCGAAAGCAGCACAATCAACGGGATTATTCTCGAGGTAGATCTTACCAGTCAACTTCAAGTTGGAGACGGCCGCGAGGTCATCGAGCTCCGCCACAGAGTTATCCGCCAAGCGTACTGTGACAAGGCTTTCTGAACCGGCTAAATCGGTAAGTGAGGTGATATTATTCTCTGTCGCGAGTAATTCTCTCAGTTGAGGTATGGCTGCCACACCCGCTAAAGAACTCAAGCCGAGATCGCTCACAACCAGAGTTCGCAGCTCCAATGCCTGATTCAGGCCACTCAATGACGAAATATTCGAAGAAGAGAGAGTCAACTCCCGCAAACGAGGAAAATCGCTGATACTTGAAAAAGAGGCTGTACCGCTACCGCGGGCGTTCAACTTGACGAGCGAGGGCATCTCACCCAGATCATTCACGGCATCCAGCGGGTTATCTGAAAGGTCTAACTCTTCCAAATACGCAAGACTATCAAAGCTTGGATCGCTACTAATATTTTGCCCGCTCAGGCTAAGAAAGCGCAAGCCCAGCAGAGATGCAACCTGCGTTGGATCGCTCAACTGTGCGGTGGTCCCGGTACAGCTTGAATCAATATTCAAAGTCAATTCTTCGAGCGTAGTTTCACCGACAAGCGCGCCGATATCGCTCACGGAATTACAGCTCAAGTCAACCCCACGTAAAGCGTAGAAGCCATCGAGCGGTGAGAGGTCGCTGATATCTTGATCGGTCAAATAAATGTACTGGAGCTGAGATAGGCACTCCATGCCCGCAAGACTGGTAATCAAAGATTCGCCCATTTGCAGCTCGGAGCTATCAAACGAAATCCCCTCAACGAGCTCAAAGTCTCCGACGGTAATCTCACTACCATCATCAACACCGACGGCATTTTCTAAGACACGCCTCAATGTTGCATCGACCACCAGAGGGCTCGCCGAATCGTTCAAAACCGTATCGAGAGAACATGAGCTTGTATCGGCACAGCTCGATCCCGTTACTCCCAAGGGACAAAAACATTTCGTTCCTGAACTCGTCTCGATGCACTCACCGCTATCGCAGGTCGTGTCCGTACAATCGGCTGGTGACTTGCAAAATGTTCCATCTGACACGTCGGTGCTGGAGCTAGAACAGGTACAGCTATCATCGCTAGCAACGCCTGAGCAGATCATTCCTAGCTCTGTGCAGACGGAAGATCCCTCGCAAAAGCTGGTAGCAACGCATGCGTCGCCGCTTTTTTCATAGCCAGATACGCAATCACAGAGATAAGAGCCAACTCGATTCACGCACAACGCGTTCGCACCACAGATGCCTGGCGTTTCGCATTCATCTTCGTCGACGCAGCCTTCGCCATTTTGCTCAGGCTCAAATCCTGCACGACAGACACAGGCAGCGGTGACACCATCTGTGCGGCAGAGTGTATAAGCGCCATCGCATTGTAGGCTATCGCATAGATCGCCTTCGGTGCACTGAAACCCATTGCCGGAGTAACCGTCCTGGCAGGAACAAGAAAAGCCGACAGACAAAGTCTCGCAAGTCGCGAAGGGGTCACAGGGGTCAGCGTCGCAAAAGCCCTCACTCTCACATTCATCATCTAAACAGATGCATTCAGTAGCTTGGCCCGCTGATTGACACTCTGTGCCGCTGGGGCATTCGACCTCGTCACATGCGTCGGGCAGCACGTTCCCGCTATTTCCTGTGCCCGTCATCCCGGCAAGACCGCCAGAATTCCCCCCACCATCTGACCCACCAGAGCCCGAAGAACTGCCTCCTGTCGGTGTGGGCTTGGGTCCAGACCCCGGTTCCTCGGTATCACAGGCTCCTAAGACGAATGTCAGTGGGAGTGCACCGAGAAGGGCAGTGCGAAGAAAAAAATTCATAATTAAGCCAATCGAAAAGAGCCCTTTTGAGAGAAGGACGATGAATTACTGATCTACGACGCAGGTATAAGTCAGATCCCAATCCTCCAAGGTTGCCAGGTCAGCACCATCGGGAGTGAGGGTGAGCGTCAATTCTAGGTAGGCCGGTTGATCTGTCGAACCACCCGGGAATATCGTTGTACCAACATCAACGGTACAGGAAGTCAGATAAGGACAGTCTTCGGTCGAATCAGCAGCTGAAGCTGTGCCTACGGTGGTGATAGGGCCGCTAAAGCCCCCATCTGTGGCAAGACGCACGCCGAAGTCAATCGTAGCGTTTCCGTCAAGACTGGCGTTCCACCCTAAAAATCCCCAGGCGACCGTCGAATCATCCGGGCAAGTCGCTTGGTAGATCTCGGTCACGACTTTTGTTTCGCCCACCGTGATCGAGCCACTTCCGCCACAAGCGCGATCGAAGGGGTAATAGCTCCAGTTATCAAGGTCGTTGCACTCTTGTTGCGACGCAGCGCTTTTCATCTGCACCCTTGCAGTCATGTCTTCGGCGAACACAGGACAAGTGATATCGACACATTCTCCAGCGGGAATGGGAAGATTTACATCACAGACTGAACTGCTCTGATAGAGGGTATCAGGAGTCGTTGTGGCAAATTGGGCCGTTGTTCGGGGGAAGAACACAATCTCTGCCTCACCAGCGTTCAGCTGAGTATCACCACGGTTACAAACTGGAACCTGATCGTCGCAGGGAACGTCTAGGCTGAGGTCAACATCAGGACAATCGCCCGCAGGACGAGCCGAGAGGTCACCGTTGGTGTCCAGATCGTTGACACAGACACCGCTCTCCGCCACGGATCCAGAGCTAGCTGGACTAGCGCCAACGGGACAGACAGGAGGCGCCGACGAAAATGGGTCGACGCCCCGAGCTAAACAGGCGGCTCGGTCACTCGCCGCGCCCCGAGCATCTACGGTAGCGAAATTCTGTACGACCACGCGACTATTAATATTGTGCAGCATGCCGTCAACCGTTGTGCCTGGCTTAGCAGTAACCTGACCGGTGCCCCCAACAACGGTAAAAATACCATCCACCTCAATCGTCTGCCAACGAGTCGAGTTGAAAGTAATATTCTCGCCGTTGACCCAAACATTCAACTGGAGGGGATCGCCGGTCGGTGACACGATCTTCGAATTGGAATTCATCGTGAATCTTCCATTACACACGAAGATATTCACAGGGCTACCATCTGTCGGCAAAGTCAGCGTCTGACCAGAGTTGATGGTGAAGGTATGGACGTAATAGTCGCCGCCGCCCGATGGCATCGATAGACTATTCTTTACAGTGACCCTTCCAAACGAACCGGGACCCGGCGTGCTGGTGCTCGCCACCGGCCACCAAGTCTGCTCCCATGCTACCGCCGCCGAGGTCACGCCTGGACAGCTCGGGTTGGGTACGACATCGCTCCAAGTTGGCACTGTATAAGGCTCCGCGCCCAGCGAATTGTCCTTCGTGCCGGTCACGGTCGGATTAATCGCCGAAGACCCAGTGGCATAAGCGTTACCATTGACGGTCCCGCTGCCGTTGATATTCCCTGAAGCAAATACATCACGATAAACAGTGGAGGAATTCATATTCAGTGCTCCGCCACCGCTCACGATGGCGTAGTCACAGAGTGAGGCTCCGGCAGCAGGGGTACCACCGCTCAAGGGAATCCCTGTGGAGACAACAGTAAACTCGTCAATGCACGCTTGGTCCCAGGAGTCGACCGCACCGCCATCGCAACAATCCTCAAATCCTGGAGTATCGCAGACAGTCTGAACATCGGCGGAGCAACTCCTGGCGAGCGCCTCGCCGATATCGCAGGCGTCATGGGTGCAGACGGATGGCGATTGTGCTCCGCATGTTACCGAGCACAATTCTTCCACTCGGTCGGCACAATCCGTCTGGTCCCAATAGGATGCGCAGCAACTGCTATCTTCGAGGCAGATAGCAGCAACACAAGCATCGGTCGGTGCACAACTGAGCCCTGCGCCCGACATGCATTTGCTATGTTCGCAGTCATCGGCACTCATGACCTCGGTGCAGGTACTGTTGACCTGGCAGTCT
>JAKVCH010000020.1 GCA_022447485.1 Polyangiaceae bacterium
AGATAAGCTCTTCGATGGGAATATCCTTGGGGTAGTCATAGCCTCGGGATTCCCAGGTTTCTGGAATCCTCTGGCGCCAGCACTCTTGTAGGAAAGGTAGGTAAGTATTCGGTCCGCCAAGTAAGAGTACTTTTGCCTTCAGAGTGTTTCCCCTGGTCAAAACCGATAGGTTTTGATTGACGATAGCATCGGCCAAGGAGTTCAAGACCTCGTCTTTCGGGATGCCCGACTTAACAAGGTTCACGATATCTGTTTCTGCGAAGACACCGCACTTGGCTGCGACGTGGTGCAATTTCTCATCATTGAAATGCAGGCTTGTTGCGTAGCCAGGCTCCGCGCCAACCTTGATCATACATTTGTCGATCGTGGCACCAGTACCACTGGCGCATTTATCATTCATCGAGGTTGTGGCGGTTTTTTGACCGTTGGCCTCGTTCTTCTTAAACATGATGATCTTGGCGTCTTGTCCGCCTAGCTCAATCACACTCAATACATCAGGATGCTTCTCTTCGACGGCCAGGGTGACGGCGTTCACTTCTTGGACAAACTTGGCACCGGTAGGCTGACAAATGGGTCCAGAACCCGATCCTGTGGCGAATATCTTGAACTCGCTTGCCGGGCGCTCAGGGAAAGCGGCTTGAATCGCTTCGAGAAGCTCAAGACATTTTTCGGGCTGCTTGGTGTGATGACGTTGATAGTCATTCCACAGAATTTCCTTTGTCTCGGGGTTGAGGACGACGGCTTTGACCGTTGTTGAGCCAACATCGAGGCCAATCACGAGATGAGAGACGGAAGGATCGTTCGTAGCGGACATAATTCTTTGCAGGGGCGGGAAGAGCGTAGCGATCAATCGAGGTTCTCTACCCCCCGAGAAGATCAGGGAGAGAGGGAAAGATGTCTGACACTGACGTCAGCGTTCCTAGAGTGCATCAGCTTTGACGCTGCGGAAAGCGAATCTTTCGTCACAGAGCTCATTTTCATTCAGCAGTGCTTCAGGGAGCTCGGTCAGAGTGTCCTTCGAGTCGTACCAGAGCCTCCTCGGGCAAAGATTACGTTTTTGCTGTAATTTCTATGGGATAGTGAAAGGTAATTTTTCGTCGACTGGATGCATAGGCCCTGTCTGCCCTTCTGGTAGGGTCGACGGGTGACTGTCATCAAAAGCTCGTCGAAAAAGACTTCGAAGAACAAGACCTCCACGAGAAAGAAAACTACGCCCCAAAAGAGAGTGAGCACAAAGACGACCGCCAAGAAGTCAACGAAGACCGAGCGTCGCCAGCAGATCTTAGAAGCCTCACGGGATATATTTGCCAAGCTCGGTTACGCCAGAGCAACGGTCGATGATATCGCTCATCAGGCTGGGGTGGCGCGGGGCACATTCTATCTTTACTTTGACGACAAGAGAGATGCGTTTGAAGAATTAATCGGGGAGTTTGGTCAAAAGATCTCTCACTCCATCATGACGATTGTCACCGATGAAGATGCTCGGCCGGTCGGCGAGCAGGTCCTTGATAATATTCGAGCGATTTTAGGGGTGTGTTTGGCCGAAAGAGCGATGACGAAGATTCTCTTCACGGATGCTGTGGGCGTTGACCACGAATTCGAGCGAAAGCTTACGGCCTTTTACGATACTCTTGTTCAATTGCTGACGGAGACATTGAGAGACGGCCAGGCTCTCGGAGTGGTGAGTGATGGTGAGCCTCGGGTGATGGCTTATATGACCATGGGTGCGTTGAAAGAACTTCTCTATCAGGCTGTTACCCTCGGCCTCGCCGAGGAGAGCGCTGAGGCACTGACGAATCAGATCTTCGAGTTTCTTTCCAACGGCTATCTGCGTTTCGAAAAGCAACCGGGTGGAAAAAAACGACGGCGTGATTAGCGGTTTGCTCAGGACGAAGCCACGTCGTCCTTTTCCAGACGACGTAGCCAGGGATCAATGAAAAACGGTCCTGCGGGTAAAAGAGCAGCGACAAGAACCTTTGCCATTTCTTTCGCCTTCAGCTGTCCTTCATTGAAAAGAGAGAGAAGTAGAAATAGTAATAGGGTAAAAAGGGCACCGTGAATGGGCCCGAGAACTCTCACCAGTATCGCTTCACCGTAGAGATATTTCAGGGGAACAGCGACACCAAGGAGCAGAAGGAACGAAATCCCTTCGAGGATGCCGACAAGACGAACTTTTTGAAGGGAGCGAGGGCGACGTTCAGTGCTCATGTAGTGTGTCCTTATCAAGCTGAGTTCGGCGGCGAAAGTCCAATCTAGCTCGCTCAGCGAGGGTTTAATTTTGACTTAATTGGAAATTCTTTGTGAATAGCCGGCAAATTGTCCTCAAGAAGCCCGGTCAGAGACGAATGGTGGAAGCTATTTCTTGCAAAGCTGTGCGCTGCGTCTAGGGTTCGCGCCCCTTACGAGAATCCTGATGTCCTCTATTTCCGCTACTTCCGATGAAGGCCTGCAGCCTTCTGACTCCTCCTCACCCGCAGCTCCAACTCCATCGAATTCCTATTGGTCGAAGGATCAAGTGCGCGCAGATCTTCTTTCGGGTTTGACTGTCGCCTTAGCCTTGGTCCCCGAGGCGGTGGCTTTTGCATTTGTGTGCGGCGTTCCACCTCTTGTCGGCTTGTATGCGGCTTTTATCATTTCCATGATTACCTCCGTCTTCGGTGGACGCCCTGGTATGATTTCAGGAGCGACAGGCGCAGTCGCGGTTGTTGTTGTCACACTCGTACAGGTTCATGGCATCCAATACCTCTTCGCAACAATAATCCTTGCGGGACTCTTGCAGATGTTGGCTGGCGTCGCTCGTTTGGGTAAATTTATTCGCTTGGTACCAGAAGCAGTGATGTTCGGCTTCGTGAATGGCCTAGCGATCGTCATCTTTCTGGCCCAAAAAGCTTCTTTTCAAAACCGTGTTGTGGGAAGCGATGGCAGCGTCAGCTTGTCGTGGATGCAAGGAACAGATTTATGGCTCATGATCGGTTTAGTCGGCCTCACGATGGCGGTGATCTGGTCTTTGCCCAAACTAACCAAGAAGTTCCCGGCGCCTTTAGCTGGTATTCTCATCGTCAGTGCCTTGGTGATTGGCCTCGGGCTTCCCACGAAATCGGTGGGTGACTTGGCATCCATCTCGGGCGGCCTGCCTTCATTTCAGGTCCCCAGTGTTCCTTGGAATTTAGCAACGTTGAAAATTATCTTTCCTTACGCTGCTATTGTTGCCTCGGTGGGTTTGATCGAATCTTTAATGACTCTCACTTTGATCGACGAAATGACCGAAAGCCGAGGTCGTGGCAACAAGGAATGCCTGGCTTTGGGCGGCGCGAATATCCTGACGGGACTTTTCGGCGGCATGGGCGGCTGTGCCATGATCGGACAGAGCGTGATCAATGTGAACTCGGGAGGTCGCGGGCGTTTGTCGGGTATCTCAGCCTCACTTTTTCTTTTGCTCTTCATTCTTTTTGGTGCTCCTTTGATCGAACAAATTCCGATCTCGGCTTTGACTGGCGTGATGTTCATGGTTGTGATTGGCACTTTCGAATGGTCGAGCTTTCGGGTGATGAAACGAATCCCGCGAGCTGATGCATTTGTGATTGTGCTCGTGTCAGGGATTACCGTCATTGCAGATTTAGCGATCGCCGTATTTGTAGGAGTGGTCGCCTCGGCTTTGGTTTTTGCTTGGCAAAAGTCCCAACATATTTCGGCGTCGACAAGCACCTCAAAAGAGGGAGCAAAGGTTTATCACCTGAATGGTCCACTTTTCTTTGCGTCTGTAGGAAGTTTTCGAGATATCTTTGATACCTATGCCGACCCGCAGAAGGTTGTGATCGATTTTGCCGCCTCGCGTGTTTATGGTCACGCTGGCCTCGACGCGATTGATCGATTAGCTGAGCGTTATCATAAGCAAGGTAAAGAGGTCACTCTGATTCACCTAAGTCGCGACTGTGCGAAGCTTTTGCATCGAGCAGGAGATTTGGTGCGTCTCGACCTCAGCGAAGATCCGCATTACCGCATGGCCGTGAACGAACTGGGCTAAGGCGGAGAGCTTGGTCGTTGGCTGAGCAGGTCTGCCTTTCTAGCTAGATTAAACTATTTTACTCAAAAGGAGATTTTGAGCTTCACTTGAGCTGTCCTTGCGGTTGGTCGAATAAAATTTCTTGGCGGAGATCATTTTTCTTAGCCAGCAAATTTCCCACCGGTTTAGAAAATTTAGGCAATGAAGATTTCGAATTCATGTCTGAATCGGAGGCAGTTTTTTGAACGCGTCGAAAAGCCCGGCTGCGCTCACAGCAGAATTTGCCTTGATTGCAGTGACTGAGCAGCGCGTGTTTCGGCCAGGTAGCCAAAATTGAAAGTTTTTCGAGCAAAGAGCCGGAGCTAGAGCGCTTCCACTTTTGGAAGCGCTGTGATGGGCTGCGCCGAAAGAACTGACCAATTGCATGCAAATTGCTGTAGATTTCGCCGCTTAGGTCGCTAGTTTTGGGCGGCCCTCCTTTACCTAGTACCTCCTCATGTCTGATTCCGGCAATACGCTCCCTAGCAGCGCCAGCATTGAAAGCCTTGCTTTCGTTGAAGGCCTCTACTCTGAATACCTCAACGATCCTGCGTCCGTACCTGACGATTGGCGACGCTATTTCGATCAGAACGGCGATGATTCGACCCAGCTTGGACCATCATTCAGTCCCCGGTCTGTTTTTGATCCGGCGCCTGCTCAATTCGAGACGCCCTCCTCTGTTCGGCAGGCTTCACAATCGAATGGCAAAACATCCTCTTCCTCCTCGGCCGCGCTTGATGCTGCAGTTCTGCAAGACCGGGTTGATGCACTCGTGAGAGCTTACCGAGTGCGGGGGCATATGGTTGCGAAAATTGACCCCCTCGGTTTGCCGCGTCCCCAGCAGCCTGAATTAGATCCGGCTTTCTACGAGTTGAAGCCGAGCGAGATGGATAAGGTCTTTTCTTCGCGAACCATCTTCGGCGCAGAAACGCTGACTTTGCGCGAGATTATTGATCGCTTATCGACGACCTACTGTCGCTCGATTGGTGTGCAATTTATGCACATTGATGATCTCGAGGTAAAAAATTGGTTACAGGAGCGGATGGAGGGCTCTCAGAATCGCGTCAAATTAAGTCGCGAAGAGCAATTACGCATCCTCGCAAAGTTGACTGATGCGACCATCTTTGAGGACTTCATTCAGAAGAAGTACACTGGTGCAAAGAGCTTTTCCTTGGAAGGCTCAGAAAGCTTGATTCCGCTTTTGGCGTTTGCGATTGAGCGAGCTGCTCTCCACAACGTCAACGAAATCGTGTTGGGTATGGCTCACCGAGGGCGTCTGAACGTCCTCGCGAATATTCTGGGCAAGAGCCCAAGGAATATTTTCCGCGAGTTTGAGGACGTCGATCCAGAGCTCTATATGGGCAGCGGTGATGTTAAGTATCATATTGGACACAGCTCCGACTATATGACTGCCAGTGGTAAGCGAGTGCATCTATCGCTCTGCTTTAACCCCAGTCACTTGGAATTTGTGAACCCTGTCGTATTGGGTCGCTGTCGTGCCAAACAAGATCGTCAAGGAGATGATTCCCGTAGTCGCAAGCTGTCGATCCTGATTCACGGGGACGCGGCGTTTGCCGGTGAAGGTATTGTTCAAGAGACTTTGAACTTGTCTCAGCTCAAGGCCTATCAGACTGGTGGCACGATTCATGTGATCACCAATAATCAAATCGGATTTACTACGCCGCCCTCTGAGTCTCGTTCGTCGACTTATGCCACCGATGTGGCCAAAATGTTGCAGATCCCGATATTCCACGTGAACGGTGAAGACCCTGAGGCGGTTGCGCAGACTGTGCAATTGGCCATGGACTTTCGGCGTACCTTCTGTCGCGATGTTGTGATTGATATGTATGGCTATCGTCGTCATGGTCATAACGAAGGCGATGAGCCATCTTTTACCCAGCCACTGCTCTACCAGGCCATTGCCCAAAAGACCGGCGTTCGCGATTCCTATGCTGAGTTTCTCCTCGCTACTGGCGAGATCACTCGTGAGGAATCAGATCAAATCGCCGTTGAGCGGCGAGACCAACTCGAACAAGAGTTGAGCGAGGCCCGTCGTGCTGATTACGTTCGCATTCACGATTGGTTGGGCGGCGTGTGGCAGGGGTATCAAGGTGGACCTGAATCCGAGGTGACGCCGGTTTCGACCGCAGTGAGTGAAGATGTTCTTCAGGCGTTGATGAAAGAAGTCACGACGATTCCTGAAGACTTCAACCCACACAAGAAGGTTTTGCGTCTGATGAAGCAGCGCGCGGAAATGGGCTCGGGCGAGCGACCTCTCGATTGGGGAGCCGCGGAAACCTTAGCTTTCGCTTCATTAGTCACCCAGGGCACTCGGGTGCGCCTCACTGGTCAAGACTGTGGCCGAGGCACCTTCAGCCATCGCCATGCTGTATTACACGACGTGAAGACTGGTCGTCGCTACATGCCTCTCGCCCATCTCGACGAAACTCAAGCTCCGATTGAGATTGAGAATAGTCCTCTCAGTGAAGCCGGCGTTCTTGGCTATGAATATGGCTATTCCCTTGATTGGCCCGACGGTTTGGTCATCTGGGAAGCTCAGTTCGGCGATTTCGTGAACACGGCGCAGTGCATCATCGATCAGTTCATCTCAAGTGCAGAAGATAAGTGGAAGCGTTTGAGTGGCCTCGTGATGTTATTACCCCACGGCTTTGAAGGAATGGGCCCGGAGCACTCAAGTGCTCGTATCGAGCGCTTCCTGACCCAAGTCGCGGAAGATAATATGCAGATTGTTCAGCCAACGACTGCCGCCAACTACTTCCACATGCTGCGGCGTCAAGTTTTGAGTTCTTGGCGTAAGCCTCTTGTCGTGTTTACTCCGAAGAGCCTGCTGCGCCTGCCGGCTGCAACTTCTGCCTTGAGTGAGCTTACCGACGGTGAATTCCAGCGCGTGATTCCCGACGAGAGGCCTGAGCCAAGCCAGACCAAAAAGATTTTCCTGTGCTCAGGTAAAGTCTACTACGAACTGATGCTTCAACGAGAAGAGCGTAAGCGGGATGATGTGGCGATTCTTCGCATTGAGCAGCTCTATCCGCTTGAGAAGCATCACTTGGAGCCTTTCTTGGCCGATTACGCCGAGGGAACTCCGATAAAGTGGGTGCAAGATGAGCCAGAAAATATGGGCCCTTGGCGCTATATCTCCCATCTACTGGGCCCTCAGGTTTTTGATAAGTTCCCGCTGTCGGTCGCAAGTCGGCCTGCATCGGCAAGCCCAGCCACTGGTTCTGCTACTTCCCATCAATTGGAAGAGCAGCGCTTGATGGACGAGGCTTTTGATAAATAGGTTTTTGAGGCATGAACTTGCCTCTTCAGGTTTTGGGGTGTCTCGGACAATAGTGAAAGAGCAGCCCGTCGTTTTCCCATCGGTTTTTTTACCAAACGCAACTAAGTAGGGAGCCATCACTATGGCTATTGAGTTGAAAGTCCCAGCAGCAGGCGAGTCGATTACAGAAGTACAAATCGGCGAGTGGCTAAAGAAAGAAGGCGACGCCGTTCGTCGTGATGAGACCATTGTTGTCATTGAGACCGATAAGGTCACTGTGGAGCTTCCCGCTCCGGCAGATGGTGTCATTACCAAGATTCTTATTCCTGAGGGAGAAGACGCCAATGTTGGCGATACAATTGGTTTGATGGAAGAAGGCGCTAGCGCTGGAGCTTCTCAAGGCTCGAGCCCTGCAGCTTCTGCGGCGCCGGTGCATGCAGAGCCTGTAGCTGCTGCTCCAGAAGCTAGTCCAGAGCCGGCGCCGGCTTCGGCTGCGGCGCCGTCCTCTGAGGTCATTGCCCCGGCTTCCGGAGCGCCTGATGTGCGCGACTCCTTGCCGCCGGAAGGTTTTGCGCGGGTAATGCCAGCGGCACGTCGCGCTGCGGCAACAGAAGCTGTCGACTTGAATCAGGTGCTGCCGACGGGTCCGGGCGGACGCATTCTGAAAGAAGACGTGATGCGTCAGGCCGCTCAGCCCAAGCCTGCGCCTGCACCTGCACCTGCGCCTGCACCCGCTGGTTTAGCTCCAGAGCGTCCGCACACTCCGGATGCTCGTGGTGAAGAGGTGGTGAAGATGACCATGCTGCGGCGTAAAGTCGCTGAAACCTTGGTTCACTCCCAACAAACGATGGCTCTTCTTACCACCTTTAATGAGGTGGATATGTCGGGCGTCATGGCAATGCGTAAGAAGTACCAAGACTCCTTTGTGAAGAAGAATGGTATCAAGCTGGGCTTTATGTCTTTCTTCGTGAAAGCAGCGATCGAGGCATTGAAGGAGTTCCCTTCCGTGAATGCTGAAGTAAACGGTCGCAATATCATCTACAAGAATTATTATGATATTGGTATTGCCGTTGGCGGCGGCAAAGGCCTGGTTGTGCCTGTTGTTCGTGATGCGGACCGCTTAGGATTTGCTCAAGTTGAACAGACGATTTTTGACTTTGGGAAGAGGGCACAAAAGAATCAGATCAAGCTCGAGGAGCTTCAGGGTGGTACTTTCACAATCAGTAACGGTGGTGTCTATGGCTCAATGCTTTCCACGCCGATTGTGAACCCTCCTCAAAGCGGCATTCTGGGGCTTCATAATATCGTGGAGCGTCCGGTAGCAGTGAACGGCAAAGTCGAAATACGTCCGATCATGTACATCGCTTTGACCTACGATCATCGGATTGTTGATGGGCGAGAGGCAGTGACTTTCTTACGTCGCATCAAAGAGTGCATTGAAGACCCTGCGCGTGTCTTGATCGAAGTTTAATCATACCCCTGTTGAACGATAGAGCCCGCCGCGAACCCATCTTGTTCAGGCGGGCTTTCTCAAAAAGATTACAAAGAGAAACGAATGGCTAATCAATACGATCTCATCATCATCGGTTCTGGACCTGCTGGTTACACAGGAGCTGTGCGAGCTGCTCAATTGGGTCTAAAGACGGCAATTGTTGAACTTGAGGAAAAATTGGGAGGCACGTGTTTACGCGTCGGTTGTATTCCGAGTAAGGCCTTACTCGAGGCCACAGAAAAGTACGACGAGGCCCAAAATCATCTGGCTGACTTTGGGGTCAATGTCGACCACGTGAGTTTTGACCTGGAGAAGATGCTTCAACGCAAAGAGAGCATTGTTAACGGACTAACCGGTGGTGTGGCCTTTTTGATGAAGAAAAATAAGGTCACGCGGTACTTCGGTCGTGGCTCTATTTCTCGCTCTGGCGTGGTGGAGGTTGTTCAGGAATCGGGAGAAAAAGAGGAGCTGACGGCAACGAGCATCATTATTGCGACGGGCTCAAAGGTCTCCTCTCTCGCGGGTGTCGAACTTCACGGAAATATAGTTGGCACAAGCACCGAGGCTTTATCTTACGAATCGGTGCCCGAGCATCTTGTGCTCATCGGCGCTGGAGTGATTGGTCTGGAGCTCGGATCGGTCTGGCGACGGCTTGGGGCTAAAGTGACTGTCGTTGAATACCTCGATCGTATCTTGCCGGGTATTGATTCAGAGATTGCAAAAGAAGCTCAAAAGATTTTCAAGAAGCAAGGCTTTGAATTTCGCCTAGGTTCGAAGGTGACTTCTGCTCGTGCGCTCGAAGAGGGCGGCGCGGTTGTGGAGGTCGAAGGAGCAGAGCCTTTGCATTGCGATCGGGTGCTTTTGGCAGCTGGACGAGCACCAAATACTGACGGACTTGGCGCAGAGGCTGTGGGGATTGAGCTTGATCGTCGTGGTTTTATCCGGGTCGATGAGCACTTCCGGACCACTGTCCCAGGGGTGTATGCTGTTGGTGATGTAATTGGTGGTGCGATGCTCGCCCATAAAGCGGAAGAGGAATGTGTTGCTTGTGTGGAGAAGCTTGCCACAGGCTATGGCCACATCAATTATGCTGTGATTCCGAATGTTGTGTACACCCATCCAGAAATTTCTTCAGTTGGTAAAACAGAAGATCAACTTGGAGAGCATGGCGTAGACTACAAGAAAGGTGTTTTCCCTTTCATGGCTAACGGTCGAGCGCGAGCGTTGAATCAAACGGACGGCAAGGTAAAAGTCCTAGCCGATGCCAAGACAGACCGTGTCTTGGGAGTACATATTATTGGAGCGCGGGCCGGGGACTTAATTGCGGAGGCGGCAACAGCGATGGAGTTCGGAGCATCATCAGAAGATATTGCTGCCGTTTGTCATGCTCATCCAAACCTAGGTGAAGCGGTCCGCGAGGCGGCACTGGGTGTGGCAGGACGAGTTCGACAGATGTAATTCGCTCGCACGCGATTAATCCAGTCATAGCGCTGAAGATATTCGCAGCGAGAGGAGGGTGGTCAGCCATCCTCCTTTTTTTTGAATCGCAGAAAATAACGATGGCGGAGATCTGGTCGTCTTATGTAGGTCTACTGATTACATAATCGACTTGAGAAGATGATTTTTCTGAGGGATTGATTTGTCAGAAGACTTATCAGAGCTATCTTCTTGGAGTGCGAGGCCGGACTTATCTTGTAGGCGCTATCTTGGCGCTAGTACCTTCCTGTATGATATACAGCGAAGATCTCCTCAGCGGTTCAGAGAAATCCGTGGGCGGCATCGGCGCGACCAATGGCAGCGGTAACGGCGGCTCACCCGGTGGGATCCCCTCCGGCGGCAGTTCGGCGGAGAACGGAGCGACCGGAGGCATGAGCCCCGGCGAGCCCAGCAGCGGCTCCGGCGGTAGCGGAGATACTGACGGCGCTGGTGGATCCAACGGCGAGGGTGCTGCCAGCGGCGAGGGAGCAACCAGCGGCGAAGGCGCAACATCTGGAGAAGGTGCATCCACCGGAGAAGGTGCATCCACTGGTCAGGGCGCGACTGGAGCCGGTTCCGGAGACGATGGCGCAGAGCGCGTCCTGGTCGACGACCTTGAGCATCCAACGAAGAATTATTCCAATAATCCCTTTGTCGGCGTTTGGAGTACCGTCACTGATGGCACTGGAACTTTGACTCAGCCTGGTACGGGCTCTGCATTTACGAGCACTGGTGATGCCGCGGAAGGCGATCGATTTGTACGACTAGCTGGAGCCGATTTTACAAATTGGGGAACTGACCTGTACATTAGTTTGAACGAACGGCAGTCGGGGCCCCAACTCATTGATATGTCTGACTACGACGGACTTGTTTTCCAAGGGCGATCGGCCTCGGGTGACCTCGCTTTATCTGTCGCGATAGAAGACCAATTTTCGCGGGACTTTGCGGAGGATAACGGCGGAACGACAAGCCATGCCAGCTCCGATACTTATTATCTAGTTTCGTCATGGTCTGAGGTGAAAGTATCATTCAGTGATATAGCGTTTCACGCAGAACGTGAGCCTGACACAGATAAAATTTATTCGATTCACTTCACGACAGACGCTGCTGAACCGGACTTTTCGATCGACAAGCTCGAGTTTTATAAAGACTGAGCCGTTGCATCCCGATGCCAGTGTGCGGCGCATGGCGGCTGTCGCCAGCCGTCTTGTCTTTCCCCCGTTCTGTTGAATGAGTGGAATTGACCTTCCACCAAGCTCGTAGATTACTGCCGAGGCTTACCCTGCTTCGTGCCTGTGACCTTTGTACGTACGGTGAAGACACTGTCTCCGCTCAGTACTCCACCGCGACCGAAGAGCCGACCATTTTCCCAATTAGATAGACCGAGTTCGGGTCGATTCAGCGCATACTGACCATCGACCCAGCGGGTGAAACCATCTCCGACGAAGGGGGCATTGACCTTTTGCCAAAACAGCGCTCGCTCACCTTCGTCTTCACCCAAAAGAGTGCAAACAAATTGCGGAGACTGGGCGTTGAAAAGAGCTACTGCTTGGTCTGTGTCGTCGACGATCTGCAGAGTGACTTCGGGAGAATCTTCCCACTCCCATTCTTGTCCCAGGTTGGTGGGGTCAATCAATTCAGCCTGCATTTCATCGATCAGACCCTCGGCACGACCGATCTGGACCTTCTTTTCAAAGAGGGAAGAGGGCACACAATCCTCGCTGCCTTTGGCCACGTGCAATTTATAGGCAGCAGAGCGTCGTCGTCCCGCTTCTTCTAGGCCAGCTAAGAAGGCTGGGATGAATTGCTGCGCCTGGGACCGGGGGATACAGCATGTGTTGAGGGTATTGCAGACTTTGCGATCAAGGCTGTCCGCCACGACAGCTTCGAGGTTCTTCGGGTCTGCTGTTTGGCTAACGACGAGCCAGGCACCTCCTGTGCCGTGTAAGCTCACCGGTACTCCCGCACTTTGAGCTAAGGCCCCTAGGGTGTCGACCGCTCTTCCTGAACCGCGAGCGACGGCTAACGACAGCCGACTATCTTGGAAAAGAGCCCAACCAGCGGCGTGCGATGCACTATCCACAACAGTGACGGCCCCTTCGGGTAGGCCGGCTTTGGCGAGCGCGGGGCGGGTCGCTAAATCAAGGATTGCTTTCGCCGTATTCAGCGCATCGCGGCCTATTCGAAAGACAACTGTATTGCCACCTCGTAGAACTCCGGTGGCATCGGCAACAACGTTCGGCCTGCCTTCAAATATGAAAGCGACAACTCCTAATTCGCTCCCGATTAACTCAGCTTTCCATGAGCCGTGGTCGATGGTCTCGATGGTACGCCCTCGTTGAGACGAGGCTTTGGCCCAACCCCGCAAACCATCAATCATGCCTTGACGCATGGCTGGTGTCGCCTCCAGTCGCGTAGTGGAGCGACCACGGCTGCGAGCTAAGGCAATATCCTCTTGGTTCACGATATTGATCTTTTGCCAGATCGCTTCGTCGGCCAGAGCTTCCGCAAAGCTTTCAAAGAAAAGGCTGATAGCTTCGTCGCTAATCGCGCCCATTTCTCCAAAGGCCTTCACTGTTTTGTCGACCGCGTCCTCGGCGACGCGACGTTCCGCTGCAGGAATATGAAGAACCTCTTCCGTTTTCTCTACGACGGCAATGCTGTCGCCACTTTTGAACTTCATCGCGAGCTCGTCATCGACAGCGAGGGCACGATTGCCCCCCACGAGGATTTTCATTCCAGTTTCGAGTTTTTCGAGGGGAGATAGGCGTGCCATGGGCTGGAAAGTGCACTGATACTGCCCCTATTGTCAAAATTCCGCGAAGAAAAGCTCTGATTTTCTCTTGCCTCAAGGCAGCAAGCAGGTGAAAACCCTCGACCTATGCCACAGATTGACCTTCGCGGAAAAAGAGCTCTCGTTGCCGGCGTCGCGGACGCGGGCGGTTTCGGATTTGCAATAGCCAAGGCTCTTTACGAGTGCGGCGCCAAAGTATCGATTGCGTCCTGGCCACCGGCCATGGGTATTTTTGAAACGATGTGGAAGAGGGGCAAGTTTGACGACGCTCGACAGCTGTCGGAGGGGCATCTTGCTGAAACGGAGTTGATGGAAATCGAAAAGATTTACCCCCTCGATGCTCTCTACGATTCGATGGAAGACGTTCCAGAAGATGTGAAGTCAAATAAGCGTTACTCTTCCCGAGGCGATTTCACGATTCAAGGTCTCAGCGACAACTGGAAGGCCGATTTCGGCGAGGGTAGTCTCGATATCTTGGTGCACTCCCTTGCAAATGGTCCGGAGGTTCATCTGGACTTGATTGAGACGAGTCGCAAGGGGTACCTTTCTGCCCTATCGGCCAGTTCTTATTCATTAGTTAGTATGTGCCATAAGCTCTGTCCGCTCATGAATAAAGGCGGATCTGTTTTGAGCCTGAGCTACTTGGCCGCTCAGCAGGTCATTCACGGCTACGGTGGTGGAATGTCGACGGCGAAAGCCGCTTTAGAGGCTGATACCCGCTACCTTGGCTATCAGTTAGCTCGTCGCTATGGCGTGCGTATCAATGCCATTTCAGCGGGGCCATTTGCATCACGTGCGGCCAATGCAACCGGTGTGATCAAAGACTATATTGAGCATTATCGTGAACATGCACCTCTTCAAGAAGACTTGACCCAGGAAGAAGTCGCGAACTTCGCTGCCTTTATCTGCAGCCCGCTCGGCAGTGGCATGACTGGCACGACCGTTATGGTCGACAAGGGGTTTCATACCCTTGGCATGTCTTACGGCTGATTGCCCGTCCCTGCTGCTCCCGCCATTCCTTGGTCTTCTTCCGCTTGCTCGGCAAGCTCTGCTTTCTCTGCAAGCTCCGCCGGAGAACCTGTGTAGGGCGCATCAAGGTTTAATTCCACAGGGAAGCGGGGGTCGATATTGGCGATGAAAGCTCTTTGACGGTCCTTGGCCCAAGAAGGGAGTACCTCGCCATTTTGAGTGGCCAGAATTCCAAAAATCATATGCTCGCGTTGGATGGTGACGGTGAGATTCGTCCGATATTTTTCGCAGAGTTCATCGGCACCTTCAAAGCTGAGAACATAGTCCTTGACTGAAGGCCTGCCACAATGCTCTCGACTTTGGATGTAGCGAGTAATTGTGGAAGGGGGAGCAATCCAGAGGTCTTCTGAATCGACCTTTTCAATCAGGTATTCTAGATAGTCATTGTCATTTTCGAGTGATTCATTCTCCAAGAAGTTGAGGCTTTTTAGTGGCTGAATACCCCAGGCACCTTGGGCGATTAATTCGTCGACATAAGCTTGCCGTCCTGCACCTTCGGTTTCCTGAACCGAGGCATCGCTCTCGGCAGCAGAAAAGGCGCCGCGGAAAGGGTCGTCGATATATTCTGTGTGTACGCCCTCAGAGCCGGCTTGAGCCCCGAGAAACCCTTCACTCTCTAGATAGTCGCGAGCATCCTGATTGAAGTGATTTTCAGGAAAGACCATGTAGGAAGGAAGATAATCAAGGCTGGACTCCAACCAGTCGTTCGTGCGCTTGATTTCATCATCAAAATTGGACGAAGAGACAGGGCAGGTGTCGCGTTCCTGTTCTGCTGAGCAATTGATGAGTGAAGTATTGCTCCAGCTTTGATTGATGAGTTCGTGTCCTGCGTTCAGAGCGGCTTGCAATTCTTGGATGGGTGACTTTTCTGCGCAGAGCCCGCCGACCAGAGCGAGTCCAATTTTTAGATTGGACTCGTTAAGAGTCGGAAGAACACTCGTGAACAGAGCATCCGTTTCTAAGCTACAGGTATCAGTGTGAATGATTGAATACGCAGCCTTTCGCCCCTCAGCATATGTCGTGACCTCGGCTTGAAAATTTCTCAGGTTGCCCTGATCGATGCAAGCCGGAGTGATGAAAGCTGTCCCGAAGGCCGAACTTATGAGCAGTAGTTGAGAAGAATTGAAAAAAGAAGTCATGGATGATGAAGGTAAGTGCCTGGCTGCTCCGAAGTTCTCTCTTCCGTCATCTACAGAGTCGAGCATGAATTTCGCTCTAAAAGAGTATCTATTTCACAAAAAGAAACGGTGTGGGGACAGGGGAATTTTTTGAATCCGTGCCGTTGCCCTCCCAGGGGCTCTCGCTACCAGTGATCTAGCGCGCGGTCGGGAAGGGGCCAGTGAAAGCTCAGTTCATCGAGGAAATAGGGTGTCCTTGTATTCGGCTTGACCGCGTGGTCTTCAACACGCACACTGCAAGGGCTGTCACGGAGAGGGGATCTCCGAGCGGGAATAGATTCGCGATTGGACTGTTTTAGTTCGTACGAGCGACTGAGAAGGTTTGAGAACCTCTGTCGATACGAAGAAACAGCGCCCAAGGGCAATCGAGAATCAAAATGGTTTTTCTATCTAGTTCATTCGGGGGAATGAAGTGACTCATCAAAATAATTCAATCACGCTGCTGATTCTTGAATCGGCGGCGGAGTGGCCCACTTGGGGAACTGGAATTCGGATGCAAGCCCCGAATTCAATTGTCGAGGTTCAATTGGAGACGGAATCTTCCTCTGAGTTTACATCTCGGGTGTTAGAGCGAATTCGGGTACTCAAAGAAAAAGACGCGCCCATCCAGGCCGCTGGTTATGCGTGTTCGGCCGACGTTTCAGAAAAGCAGACGGCGGATCGAATTGCGATCTGCTCTGCTTTGCTCAAGAGCATCCAAGCTGGGCAAGATGTGGACCTGCAGGAACAGGCGAGTCCTACATCTTGGCGAAGCTCCCGTCCGCCGCAACCAGAATTGGTTTTGGGGGGCGGTTCGTGGGGGCAATTGGGCAGCGAGGGTGATGCGCGCAGAGCCCTCATGGAGTTATGGGGAGAGTTATCTACCCTTTCGACTGAAATGAGCGGTGCGCCCGTCCGGGTGTGCTTTGAAGAGTCCACTCCGGACAGTAGCGGTGTCTATGCGGTTGAGGATGGCGTCACGATGGCGGGGATTGACAGCTCCTTGGGCCCTGAGAGCGGCCTGTCGCCGGACAGCATGCAAGGCTCAGACCTGTCTCTCAGCGCTGACGCTGTACTTCGCAGCAGTCAGGTCGCTGGAGAACCCTTAGACCAAGCTTCAGATACT
>JAKVCH010000200.1 GCA_022447485.1 Polyangiaceae bacterium
TCTGTCTGGTGGCGGTCTTTGGGGCGATGATTGTCGTGGCTCGCCAACCAGAATTTCTGAATTACTACCCGTTCTATAAACTCTCCTCTCGCAGCTGGTTTGATCTACTCTGCTGGGAGGCTCTCTACTTTGCTCAATTCTTTGCCCTTGAATTCTATTTTCGAGGCTGGTTACTCGACAGTTTACGTAAAACCATGGGCTCTACTGCCATATTCGTGATGGCTGTCCCCTACTGCATGATCCACTACGGAAAGCCCTATTTAGAAGCCAATGGTGCTATTCTTGCCGGCATCGTCCTGGGCTCTCTAGCGATGAGGACAAAAAGCATCTATTCGGGCTTTTTCGTCCATATCACTGTAGCCGCCGCCATGGACGGCTTAGCGCTCACTCTACGCCATGGTTTACCGTCACAATTTTGGCCCTGACTGGATATTCGCTTGATCCCTGGACCTGCGGCCCCCCTTGGAGTATCTGCTAGGCAAGATGCACGCGATTAACGACTCGAAGAACGGAAAAAAAACTTCGTCTGCTCAAGAATCGACAGCCCCTCCTTCCTCAAGGAAGAAGAGCTCGCCTTTAAATAAGCGAGAAAATCAAAAGACTCGAACTCGTCCCTCCTCTCACCCCGAAGCACCTTGGACAGTAGAGAAAAGTGCTGACCTCTATCAAATCAATGGCTGGGGTTCTTCTTACTTTGGTGTGAATCAAGACGGCCATGTGTCGGTACAGCCCGATCCCTCCAATCCGTGTCAGATTAGTCTCTTCGAACTCAGTACTTCTCTCAAAGAGCGCGGCCTCGGCATGCCTTTGCTGATTCGTTTTCCCGATATCGTTCGCGATCGAATTCGACGCCTGAACCACGCCTTCCAATCAGCTATTTCAGAATATGAATACGATGGGAAATATCAGGGCGTCTTCCCGGTGAAGGTGAATCAGCAGAGTCATCTGATTGAAGATATCGTCTCGTTTGGGGACGAGTTTGACTATGGCCTGGAAGCTGGCTCGAAACCTGAACTACTGATTGCTCTCTCAGCCATGCGCCGAGACAACGGATTAATTATCTGCAACGGGTACAAGGACCGCGGCTACATAGAGACCGCTCTGCTGGCACAGAGGCTCAATAAAAAGGTCATCATTGTGTTAGAGCGCCTTGAAGAGGTTCATCTAGCGATCGAAGCCTCAAAGGCTTTGGGTATTCGTCCCCTGTTGGGGGTACGAGCTAAACTCACCAGCAAGGGTGTGGGCCGCTGGGCCAAGTCGAGCGGCGAGCGCGCTAAATTTGGCCTATCTCACGCCGAAATTATTCAGTTAATCGATCAACTCAGCGAAGCAGATATGCTGGATACCCTGGAGCTTCTCCATTTCCATATTGGAAGCCAAATATCCAGCATCATACCAATCAAGAACGCCCTACAAGAGGCTTCGAATATTTACGTCGAACTCGCCAAATTAGGTTGCTCGATGAAATACCTCGATGTGGGTGGTGGTTTAGCCATCGACTATGATGGGTCGAAAACAGACTTTCACGCTTCGAAAAATTATCAGCTCTCCGAGTACGCACACGATGTCGTCGATTCCATTCAAAGTGCCTGCAAAAAATCCGATATTCCTTCGCCGATTATTGTCACAGAAAGCGGAAGAGCAGTAGCTGCTCATCACTCAGTGCTCGTCTTCGAAGTCGTCGATGTAAATGAGGTTCGCTACGGGGACCCCCAAGAGCCAGAAAAGAACGCGCCACGAGTTCTCCTAGAATTATGGGAGACTTACCAGAATATCGTGCCTAAGAATGTGCAAGAAAGCTTCCATGATGCGAATCAAGCAAAGGAAGAGAGTCAGTCTCTTTTTAAGTACGGCTATCTAGGATTAAGAGAACATGCCCATGCGGAGCGTCTTTATTGGCATTGCTGCGAAAGAATCCGCCAGAAACTCAAGCGTCTC
Organism: Polyangiaceae bacterium; assembly: GCA_022447485.1. Lineage (GTDB taxonomy): Bacteria > Myxococcota_A > Polyangia > Polyangiales > Polyangiaceae > NIC37A-2. The sequence goes on from JAKVCH010000200.1 coordinate 1,939, forward strand.
AAGCATGTACCAGAAGAACTGCAGGACCTCGAGCGCACCCTCTCGGCAATCTACTACTGCAACTTCTCAGTTTTCCAGTCGGCACCAGATATTTGGGCCATCGATCAGCTCTTCCCAATTATGCCCATCCATCGTCTCGAAGAAGAGCCCACAAATACCTGCACGTTAGCGGACCTTACCTGTGATAGTGATGGTATTGTCGATCGCTTCATTGACCTTGAAGATGAAAGAGAAATTTTAGATGTACACCCTCTGGAAAAGGGAAAGCCCTATTATCTCGGTATGTTCCTCAATGGCGCCTACCAAGAGATCTTAGGAGATCTACATAACCTTTTTGGAGATACCAATGCGGCTCATGTCCGTCTGGCCGGCGAGAGTTATGAGGTCGCCCATGTGGTCAAAGGCGACAGCGTCAATGAGGTATTGCGCTACGTTCAATACAATCCGGACGATATGGTCGAGCATGTGCGTCGTCAGGCAGACCGGGCCGTGACTGCAGGCCGTCTTGAAAACAAGCAAATGCGTACCCTGATGAAGCATTATGAAGACTCTCTGAATGGGTACACCTATCTGACTGACTAGGGAAACCTACGCAAGCCATCCATACATCAGCCTCCCAAGAGAACCGTTCTTAATCCTTACGAAAGGTCATACAATGAAGAGCCAATTCCGTCGTTCGACTGCCTACCTCGCAGCTGTTGTCGTGCTGACCGGTCTGCTCTTGCCAGCCAACGCTGAGATTCAACGACGGGTGGACGCCGATGGAGTAATCACCTTCTCGAACGAGACGTCCTCGTCCCCTGCCCCCAAGGCGAAGAAAGGAACGCCGCAAAAAAAGTCGAACTCACCGAAGCTAAAAAGCCCGTCTGCCGCTCCGGCACCGCGAGCAGCTAGCCCGGCAGCCCCGGCACTTCGCTCGAAAAAAAATCAGAGCTCAGTTCCAGGTGGATATCCAAAAGCAGTCGCTCCCTACCTGGGTGCCATACGCGAGGCCGCCGCGCTCTATCGACTTCCCGAAGAGCTGATCATTGCGATCATGAGAAATGAAAGTGGTTTTCGTCCCGGAGCCATTTCACCCGCGGGAGCATGCGGCTTAATGCAACTCATGCCTGCTACAGCCGAACGCATGATGGTGACGGATATTTTTGATCCTCGGCAAAATATTTTGGCAGGAGCTCGCTACCTTAGAATTTTAGCGAACCTATTTAACGGCGACCTGCACCTCACAGCAGCAGCCTACAATGCTGGGGAGGGAGCTGTGATTCGCTATGGAGGCATTCCTCCCTACCGTGAGACCCAGCTCTACGTTCAATTGGTAGCCGCTAGCTTCGCGAAATATCAAGACCGCTAAAGAAGTCAGCGAATGGCCTCAGAGAATAGGCTCTGTGGTATCAAGCACTTCATTCTCTCGAGGTTGAACTGAAGAGCAGCAACGAAAATTTTTATGAGAGCGGCGGGTGCTTCACCACTTTCTGAGAAGACGTACTCGCTCGTTTCGTTTTCGCATTGGCTGCTGATCCGTAATGCGCCAGAGCAGCCGTCAGCTCATCGCGAACTCGTTCTACGAGCTCAGGAGGCTCGACGACACGAATGCGTTCTCCCCATTCTAACACCCAAGACGTCACCGGATTCAAGCTACCGACAGTCATGGTCAGTCGCAGGCCACCCTCTGGTAAGTTGACTAGCTTTTGTGAGGGGTGCACCTTGCGGAGGCGAGCATACTCAGCCCCCTGGGCATCAAATTCCACGACAACCTTGACCTTCTTGTCACTTTTAAAGACCCCCAGCTCACCTTGAAAGTATTCATCAATCTTGAAGTCATCCGGTAGTTCAAAATTCTCCGTGTAGACCAATTCCGTATCTCTCATCCTATCGAGGACAAAAGTGCGGACTTCTTCTTTTTCTAAATGATAGCCAACGCAGTAGATGGAGTCTCGATGCAAGACCATGGCATAAGGATGAATCAATACCTTATCTTCCTTCGGCTTGCCGGCAGAGCGATAACGCATCTTTAAGGGCTTGAGGTCAGCCACAGCCTGAAAAAGATCATCCAGCTCTTCAGTCTTCTCTGAATAATTTTTAGGGGCGTAAGGAAGGTAGAGGAAACGCTCCTCTAAACGCGCGTCTGCACGCCCTGCATTGGGTCCACGGCCGGGGCGCCGAGAAAACGCCAGCAGCTTGTTGGTGGCTATATCGATTTCTTCATAAAGAGTTGAGCCTTTCATTGGTTCAAAAAGCCGTCGCGCCGCCAAAAACGCGTAGGCTTGGGTACGCCTCAACTCTACCTTTCTCGGGAGTTCGCTGGCTCGAATCTTCCATAAAAGCGCGCCACCGCCTTTGGTCTCCACTCTCTCTAAATCATAATGGCGGTCCATCTCTTTCAGGTAACGACGCATCGTACGCGTTGTTACCTCGAGGGCATCCGCCATCTCATAAAGAGTCAACCCCTTCGGGTGACGCATCAGCAGTTCACGAAGACGATCCAGTCGACGATGCTGAGTGAACTTTCCAGTAGGACGACCGGGAGATTCCATGAAGGTAAATTAGCGGCAAGCCAGACGAACCAACAGAGGCAAAAGACTCTTCCGCCAATTAACCAATACGTTGGCCTGCCTTCGCGCCAGAATCCGGAGAAAGTACCATGAGATCACCTCCGCCTTCACCCGCGCACACAACCATTCCTTCGCTTACCCCAAACTTCATCTTTCGAGGCGCTAAGTTCGCGACGATGACAACAAGCCGGCCTATTAGAGCATCGGGCTCATAGGCCGCTTTAATTCCAGCAAAGATGGTACGTCGGTCTTTCCCTCCCAAACTGACCGTCAATTTGAGTAATTTCTTGGCCTCTTTTAGCTGCTCGGCATGAACCACGCGGGCGACACGTAAATCAACTTTGGCAAAGTCGTCGATGGAACAGGTCTCGGCCAAGGGCTCCTTTTCAAGAGACTGGCTACTATCACCGAAATCCTTCTCAACCGCAGCAGTGGCAGCAGCAGCAGCAGCGTGTTCCTTTTCCTCGAGCATCATTTTTTCAAGCTGAGACTCGTCCACCCTCTTCATCATATGAGAGAATTTACCAATCTTCTTCCCGATCAGTGGCTGGGCAGCGGCATGCCAAGCCAGCTTCTCAGTGCCAAGTAACTCTCCTGCCTGCTGAGCCAGACCGGGGAGCACCGGAGTCAGGTAGATCGCTATTTGATGAAAGAGATTCAAAGCGACCGTGCAGATATCGACTAACTCACCTGCTCGCGCAGGATCCTTACGAACTTTCCAAGGTTCCTTTTGGTCTAAATATTCATTCGCCCGATCCGCAAGAGACATAATGCGACGCATGGCAGTGGCAAATTCTCGTTGCTCATAGGCTGCAGCAATTTCATCTCCTGCCGCGAGACCTTGCTCAAACAAGCCTTGATCTTCCGGATATTCGTCGGCCAAAGCATCCACAAACTTAGCCGTTCGGCTTGCCAAGTTAACAACCTTGCCGACCAGATCGGAATTCACCTTCTGACGAAACTCTTCAAGGTTGAGATCGATATCATCCACCTTATCGGAAAGTTTACTCGCGTAGAAATATCGTAAAGCCGCCGGGTCGAGATACTTCAGGTAAGTGCTCGCGCGCACCATTGTGCCCCTCGACTTACTCATTTTCTCTCCATTGATGGTGAGGAAACCATGTACCTGCACTCGAGTCGGCAACTGATAGCCCGCACTCTTCAGCATTGCTGGCCAGAAGAGAGTATGAAAGTAGGTAATATCCTTCCCGATAAAATGATGAATCTCCGATGCCGGATTCTTCCACCAATTTTCAAGAGACTCTCCCGATTGATCGCAATATTGCCGAGTCGACGCGATATAACCAATCGGCGCATCAAACCACACATACCAATAATTCCCTGGCGCATCGGGTATCTCAAAGCCGAAATAAGGCGCCGGTCGTGAGACATCCCAATCTCTCAGCTCTTCCGATAGGAAATGACCCTTCAGGTAGTTAGAAATTTCAGGCTGAAGATGACCAGGAGTACTTGTCCAATCATTCAAAAATTCGTGCAGCGTCTCAATTTGAACGAAGTAATGTTGAGCTTTTCTTAACTCTGGCGTGGTTCCACTATGCACACTGCGTGGGTGAATCAGGTCGGTCGCGGCATAAGCCGCACCACACTTCTCACAATTATCTC
>JAKVCH010000201.1 GCA_022447485.1 Polyangiaceae bacterium
TTCGGCGTGTTCTACAAGGAGCGTCTGCGTGGCCCTATTTGTGGCATCGAGTGCGCTTCATTTTGCCTCGGGGTGTTCTTCGCACCTTGACCCACTTTATCGAAGTGCTCCTTCTGACTCAAATGGTTGCTTGGAGGTATCTCGTACCCTTTTTCTTCTTGCGTGGGGCCTACTATTTTTTCACGTCGTTTCACTGGGGTTGGTTGGAGGGGCTGCGTCGCGACATCCGTGAGGTGGTCCGTTCACCACGACCCTTTGAGTTCTTCCCCTTCCTGCGCACGTGGCTTGACGCTCATCTCCTTTGGTGTGGAGTTGTTGTGGCGAGTGCATTCATTTGGTCATTTTACGGCGATGATTGGGTGAAAAGTTTTAGCGTCTTTGACCTCTACGCTGTTTCGTTAGCGCTTAGGTGGTGCTTGGAGGGGAGCGCGCGGCTACTCCATTCCTCCGTCTTTGCCTTTCGACGCGTCGCACGGCCTCTGTGGAGCTTCCTCGTCGTCGACCTGCTCGAGCCCCTCGTATTGATCCTCAGTTTTCGCGCTTGGGGTCTTTTCGCATTTTCCGTCACGGCGGTTTTTGTAGGAGTGTTGCGCGCAGGCCTCAGCTATTATTACTCGCGCCGGTCTCTGACAAATTCCCGTCTTTTTGAGCGTATCGGCGGCTTCGAAAAAGCTCGCGCTGTTGAGTCGAAACTACTTTGGGGTGCACGGCAGTTTCCCGGAAAACGGGGTTTGGCTCATTGCTTTGGCCGGGAGCCGCTTCTCGCCGGCGCTGCGAACCTTTCCACGCAATTCGATTCTTTTCTCTTCGTCCTTTTAGCGCGCTGGGCGCCACAGCTGGCCGCTACGTTTTTTATCTTGCGGCCAGTCTTCGCCATGGTCACTGGGGCTCTCCGTAGTTTTTATTTTGACTTTAAGTCATTGGATGAGCGATTGATCTCTCTTGAGGCGGGAGAGGGGTTGCGCCTCGCGAAGAGTATTCGGCTTGGAGCCCTCGCTCTCGGCGGCTTGGGATGGGTAGCATTGCTCTTCCTGGAGCAGTCGCGACGCTTACCTCTCGCCCTGGCTTTGCTGGTCGGATTGTGGGTCGTGCTTCGGCCTCTCCTGGCCATGGAGCAGGTGACGGCTTTCTCGGCGCGACGCTATGGGGCTTTGGTTCTGGTTGCCTTCTCCGCAGCTATTAGTTTGGCTTGTGCGGACTTTGTCTTGGCTTTTTGGAAACGACCAAATTCCTCTCAGTTCTTCTTAACCATCGCGGATCTCGTTCTGGTTGGCATGATTTCCCTGCTATACAAAACTCGACGGGCATCGAGGGTGCGCTCCTATTGCCGAACGCTCACACAATTGGAAAGCGCTTGGCGCTTAGCTGAGGGTCCTTTGAGAGTGGTTGAAGTCGTCCTTGATCGCCAATTGCGCATTTCTCGGGCTCGGTTTTTAGAAGCTTGGGACGATTCTTCGTCTCTGCCAAACGACGCGATCTTTCTTCTGAAGGGTCGCCGCACCGTCTACTGTCTTTACTCATTTGAGGAAGCTCAGCGCACGACGCAGTCGGTTCAGACGCTTGTGAACGAAAGCTCGGACTGGTGGAGCTGTGTTCAAGGTTTTTCCGCTGGGGGCTGTCGCTCTGTTCAGGAGCGATATTTTCCTAGCCGCCAAGCCCTTTTTGATTGGTTGAGGCAGCCCGAAACCAAAACGACGGCCTCAGCGCAGCGCTAAGACTAGTACCCAAAGTCCCGCTCTGCTGGCTGACTCTTGGGGGGTGCAGTCTTTTTCTTAGCCGGTGCTGGCGCAACTTTCTTCGGCTGGGTTCTGCGTTGACGCGCTGCAGCCTGAGCTCTTGCTTGGCGAGCCTCTTCTTCTTTTGCTTTCTCCGCCACTCGTTTTTCTTCGGCTTCTTTTGTAGCACGGGCGGCGTCTTCGGCGGCCCGACGATCTTCTGCTGCTTTTTTAGCCGCTTGTTCTGCGGCCTTTCTATCGGCGGCGGCTTGCTCAAGTTGTGCCTGGAGCTCTTGAGCTTTCTTGGTGGCTGCAGCGCGCTCTTCTGCGTCTGTCTTGTCTGTGGCTTCTGCAACGCCGCCGGTTGCTTGTACGGCAGCTTTTTCTGTCTCGTCTTGGGTGCTGCTGAACGTTAGAAAGGCGCCGGCTGCGAGCACCGCCGCAACGCCAGCACCCAGACCGATCCATACCTTCGTGACGCTTTTTGCAGGCACACCGGCACCGTCGGCATTCTCCCAGCTGATATCGGTGGAGAGCTGACTTTTTGTGCCATTCGGAGGCGTATTCGTGCCTCGATGGTCGATGCTGCTGGGTCCGACTGCTGTGGCAGCGAAGCCAGCCTTTCCTTGATGGGCCCCGCCGGAGCTCGGGGGTCTCTGGACAGAAATATCGCTCGGATCGGCGAATGCCGCAGCTGTTGTTCCGAGCCCGGCCGCTCCGTGCGGAAGGGTCAACGAGCCTTTCTTCCATTCGTCGATGGCGCTAGCCATCTCTTCGGCTGATTGATAGCGATCTTCCGGATTACGCTCGAGAGCGCGATTCACAATCCGCGCAAACTCTGAATCCACGTGAGGGGCTAGCTCTTTAAGATCTGGTAGCTCTGAAAGAACAATCTTGAACATTAAGTCGTTGAAGCTTGTTCCCTCGAAGGGCACGCGGCCAGTCAGACACTCAAACGCAATCACGCCAATCGAATAAATGTCGGATAGGGGAGTAACGCCACCAGCTCCCTTCGCCTGCTCCGGCGCCATATAATAGGGCGTGCCCATGACTGCACCTGTGCTGGTCATCCGCATATCGCCGGTCAGTGAATTGAACTTGGAAATCCCAAAATCGATCAGCTTGACATAATCAGGGCGCCCGGCTTTCTCTTCGAGGATGAAAATATTGTCGGGCTTGAGATCGCGGTGAATAATTCCAGCATCGTGCGCAGCTCCTAAACCGACGAGCGCCTGGCGAACTAGGTTGCCGGTTTCTTCGGACGTCAAATGACCGCGCTTTTCGATTCGCTCCGATAAAGCCTCCCCGTCGAGGAACTCCATCACCATGTAGCGGTCGCCGCTTGGCAGAGTCCCGAGATCCAGAATATCGAGAATATGGTCACTGCCGATACGACCTGCTGCCTGGGCTTCTCGCTCGAACCGCTCCACAACGTCATTGCCGGATGCCATGGCGCTGGCGTGGAGCACCTTGATCGCTACTCGACGGCTAATCAGTTGGTTTTCTCCCTCGTAGACTGCGCCCATCCCGCCTTCGCCAATCATCCGGATGATTTTGTACTTATTGTCGATGAGTTGACCAATTTCGAGAGACATGGCGATTCCGAATAAAAATTAATAAAAAGAGGCGCCGAGACCGGTAAGTCCGGTCCGAGCAAGAAAAGCGTAAAACGATACGCAGAAAGCTCTGCTCAAAGCCTCCCCGCACCACCGGCCTATTATAGGGACGTTGGGGTAAAATAGCACGTGCTTGGCCGTCTTGAGCGTCGACACGTCGGCCAAGGACAAAAGGCAACAAAAACAGCTTGAAAGACGGCTGTTGCCTGGCGATATTCCAGGCATGGCGGGAATTTCAAGATGCTACTTTTCTTCTCTTGTGCTGCCCTTTGTCTTGAAGGGAGCCTTGGCCACAGGGGTGGGCTTTGGTGCTTGGAGCGTTCAGCCGGAGCTAGCTAGTGCTCAGACCGCTTCCGAAAAAGCCGGTGCTCGGGCGGCCGCGAATCAGGGGGCCGACGCTTTTGACGCGAATGATTATCAAACGGCGATTAAATATTTCAAAAAAGCCGAGTCGATTATTCATTCGCCTTTTCACGAGCTCTACATCGCGCGCTCCCAGGCGAAGTTAGGGCAGCTCGTGGAAGCTCGTGAGCTCTATCTGAAAATCCGTCGAGAGAATCGCGACAACCCCAAGCAAGCGAAAGCGGTGGCCGCTGCAGATAATGAGCTCGCAGAGCTCGAGCCACGGATTCCGACTCTCACCTTTGAGCTCGCGAACCCTGACTCCGAGGGAGTTCAAGTGACCGTGAATGGTACGGCCTTCAATACAGCCCTTTTGGGTGTTGCTCAGCCGCGCGATCCAGGAAGTTATACGATTGTTGTTGAAGATGCCGAGTATCGCCTTGAGCAGCAGGTCGAGTTAGCCGAAGGCAGCAAAGAAAACCTGGTGTTGGATCAAACGAAAGGCGTTCCGGTTGCTGGTGCGCCCCTGGCAACGGCCGAGAAGCAGGGTCCACCAGAGGAAAGCGAAGACAGCTCTGCTGCCGAAGATGAACCAGCGACGAAAGCGAAGAGCGGTCAAGGGCTTCGCATTGGGGCTTATGCCGCCTGGGGTGTTGGAGCAGCTGGTTTGGGCTTCGGTACCGCAATGACCTTTGTTGCGAATTCAAAAGCGAAAGATGCGAATCAGCTTTGCGATGAGATTGATGCTCGGGAAATGACCAGCAACTGTGCCGGAAGAACAATCGCTGAAGAAGGTGAGGTGAATGACTTCGATAAGAGCTCCCGAAATGCGCGCACGATGAGCTACATTGGCTTCGGTGTTGGAGGGGCAGCCGTGGCGACCGGCGTGGTTCTTTTTATTCTCAGCAAAAAAGCAGGCAGCAAAAAAGCTGCGGCTTTGCAGCATCTTCAACCAGTGGTGGGCTATCGCTACTGGGGCATTCGGGGAAGCTTCTAATTCTTTGCTTTTGAGTGTTTCAGCGTCCGTTCTCTGCTCTTTAGTTTTTTCGCGGAGGGTCGTTTCTCCAGTCAGCGGTCCTAATTGAGGTTAGGAGCCAGCTTCTGGTTTTTTCAGGCTGCCCTCGAGTGGTGATCTGGAAAAGCGAGTCACGAAGAAGGAAGGTCGTCTATGAGAACTGTATGCTCGGGTTTGGCAATCGTTGGGTTGTCCATGCTCTTATCTGCGTGTGATAACGAGTGCTTGGGAGGAGAGTGGGAGACTCTGAGTCAATGTGTCGATGCCAAAATAGATGAGGGCGTCGACGATATCTGTGAGTGTGAAACCAATAATTGGCCGAATGGCCCCTGGTTCATGACTCCTGATGACGACGACGATGACGACAACGACGACAACGATAACGACGACGACAATAACTAAGATCGTCCGTTCCCCTCCTAGCCACCGCTAGGAAGGGGGGTTAACTCTCTTGCCTGAGTTCGCTGAGCGGTTCCCGAGGAAGGGAGCGGTCGCCCAGATCGTTGCAATAGTCGAGCCCCTGACTTGTACAGCCGACGCTCGTAGCGATCGTGTTCAAAAGTTGGGCGTGATTCAGAGCCTCGAAGTTACCGGCGCTCAAGCGCAGATGTTCGCCTGTCTTGACGGCTCCGCCAGCTCCTCCGGTGAGAACCCAGGGGACATTCTTGGGTGAATGGGCCGGACCGTTGCCGAGGTCGTTGAGCCAAATGGCTAAACCATCATCGAGGAGGGTTCCTGAGGCCCCGGGATAGCTGCTTAATTGGTCGAGAAGATGCTGGTAAGTGCGAGCGAATTGTTTATCGATCTCATGATGCAAGAGGTTGGAGTTTTGCAGTACTCGTCCTTCGGCGTCGTGGCTCAAGCGCCGATGAGAGATGTAGTGGTAGTTCTCCATGGAGGCATTGTTGTCAGCGGAATAGTACTCCGTGGAGCCGTCATTACCGGAGCCAACTTGTAAAACGACTGAACGGGTTGAACCGCAGGCGATGGCCAGGGCCCCGACCTCCATTTGTTGGCGGGCCAAGGCCAGTACTTCGTCGCCCTGAATCGATTGCAACTCTCGCTCTTGGCTGATCAGCCGCTCTTCTTCGCTTTCATTGAGTCGGCAGCGCAGACTCACTTCGAGATCACGAATCGCGCTGAGGTGTAAATCGAGACGGTCGCGATCGTTACTACTGAGCCGAGGTGAGCGCAGTAGCCCCCGGAGTTGTTCGCGGACGAGATCGTTGACGCTCTGCCCTTGCTCGTTGAGGGCAACCGATGCTTCCTCACTCAAGCCGGCGCTCCCGCCAATCATATTCTCGTAGGCACTGAGAGGATCAGAGACAGCATTGCGGCGGCGATTCGGGCCTCGATAAGAGATACAGGCACCTCCCAGCCAGCCGCCATTGATGCCCGCATAGAAATAGAGGGAGTCCTGC
>JAKVCH010000202.1 GCA_022447485.1 Polyangiaceae bacterium
AAGGGGTTCTTTAGCACAATGGTCGCGGCGCGACTTGGTCCGACACTCACGAGGTAAAGAGGCACACCACTGCGCTCTTCGACGTAGCGAATGAATTTCAAAGCGGCTTCAGGCAATTCGTCCAAAGAACGAGCCTGGTCGAGTTCCTCTGTCCACCCCTCAAACTCTTCGTACACGGGCACGGCTTTTTCCGGCTCGTCGAGTAAGTCGATTGGTAGGTCATCGATACGACCCTCAGGCGTATCGTAGGCAACACAGATGCTGATCTTCTTCAGGCCAGTAAATACATCGAGCTTGGTCAGCGCGAGGCCATCAATTCCATTGACGCGAGCCGCATACTTTAAGCCAGGCAAATCAAGCCAACCACAACGGCGCGGGCGTCGAGTCACCGAACCGTACTCATCGCCAACATCCCGAAGATGCTGCCCATCAGCATTATCTAGCTCCGTAGGGAAAGGCCCCCCGCCAACACGAGTCGTGTAGGCCTTCGTAATTCCAATTACGCTATCGATACGATTCGGCCCGATTCCAGCGCCAATCGCAGCACCACCAGCAACCGCAGAACTAGAAGTGACAAAGGGGTACGTGCCGTGATCGATATCAAGCAAGGTACCCTGGGCACCCTCGAGCATCATGCTCTTCTTGGCTCGTATTGCATCGTCCGTTGCCAGAGATGCATTTCCTAAAAGCGGCACCAACCGCTCAGCGAGTGGCTTTAATCCTTCCACGATATCAGCAGCTACGGGCAACTTACCGCCTAAGCTTTCGATAACAGGCTTCCAGGCTTCGATTGCAGCGTGAATTCGCTGCTCAAGCTTCTTCAGGTCTTTCAGCTCGCCAGTGCGGACGCCTGTACGACGCACCTTATCTTCGTAGCAAGGGCCAATGCCCTTCTTTGTTGTGCCAATCGCATTTTCTTTCGAAGCCGCGCCTTCGCGCAGCGTATCGATTTCAATATGATAGGGGAGAATCAAGTGCGCCCGGTCGCTGAGCAATAGGCGCTCTTCTACCTTATCGTGGCCTCGCCTCTTGAGCTCATCAATTTCGCCCACCAGAACGGTCGGGTCGACAACCATGCCTTGACCCATGATGCATTGCGTCGATGGTCGTAAGATGCCACTGGGCAGCAAGCGCACAATCAACTTCTCGTCGCCGACCACTAGGGTGTGACCGGCATTGGGACCACCCGCGTAGCGAACAACGACCTCTGCGTGTTCGGTGTAGATATCGACAATTTTGCCTTTACCTTCATCGCCCCACTGGGCACCGACAATCACAACTGCAGACATGAATTTATACTTTTCTCCAAAATGCGCCCCTCAGGGTGCTATCCATGAGGGATCATTCCCTCGCTGATTTTTTAATTCTAGTGGTTCGCAAGATTGGGCCGAGCTAATCCGACCGGCTCGAAACCGGAAATACTTTTAAAGCGTTAGACAGGGAGCAACCGTTGTTGGACTTCGTCCAAGGAGAAACGCCCTTTGCCTTCTTCTTCTGATGAAACTTCTATCAGCTCCCAATCAGAAGCCGCCGTCTTCCCCCCGGAGGGTTCTAGGACCACGTGGGAGTAGCGCCAGTAGCGAGCGTAGTCGAGAAGCGAACTTCGATCCTGAGAAGAAAAATTCAGAATCGCAGTCGTCAAGCCAGCAGAGCGCAGCTCCATTGCCGCTGAGTTAGCTCTGCCGAAGTCTTCAGAAACGACCAAAACGGCGACTTTTTTCTTTTCACTGGCTTTTCCAAGAGCCCAGGCAAGGTGATCGACCTGAATTCCCGCTCCGCAAGCTGGACGTTCCGCCCCGAAGCGCCCGTAGAGGCCGTCGTAACGTCCCCCGCTTGCCACAGCTTGCCCGGGACCTTCGGCCAAAATTTGGAAGACGGGCCCCGTATAGTAGGCCACAGCTTTGGTTTCGGCGAGGTCAACAACGATGTCACATTTGACGCCGTGTTCCAGTAGAGCTTGATGAAGAGTACGTAGCTCTTCAAGATAACGAGCTGCATCAAAGCCATTCAGAAGTTTGGCCGCTTGCTCAAAAACTTCGCCCCCACCTTGCAAATCGATCAACCCCAGCAAGGCAGCTAAAACACTTGACTCAACGCCAGCAGCTTTTCCTCGTTTGGCCAGCTCTGCTTTATCTTTTAAAGAAAGGGACTCAATCAGCGCGGACCGCGTTTCCTCTTCGACTCCCGAAAGCAGAGAAGGAGCCAAGGCACCATGCCCAAGGTCCAGAACAAATTTTTCTAAGCCACTCGCCTGTACCGCCTCAATGGTGGCCAAAATGACCTCTAAGTCAGCTTGATAGCGTTCGTCGCCCACTAACTCGATGCCGACCTGCAGTGTTTGTTGATCGTGACGAGCTCGCTCGTGGCGACGACGCACGACAGAACCACGGTAGCAAAGGCGCTGAGGTGAAGGCGCGTCAGCAAGACGGGTTGCAACCAAACGCGCCACCTGGGGCGTCATGTCTGGACGCAAGGCGACAACTTCTCCCGTCTCGGGTTCAACAAAGCGCACGATCGAATTGGGATCGATTGCCCCTAAGCCTTGCTCCAGAACTTCTGCGTACTCGAAGGCGGGCAACGTCACTCGCTGATAGCCATAGCGGCTATAACTCTCGAGGACTTGAGCTAGGAGAGCATGCTGCACCTCGGCCTGTTCGGGCAGAAGGTCGCGCATGCCGGCAGGAAGAGGATGAGCCAATGCACCTCGTAGAGAGGCGGAAGGTGTGCGGACGGCGTCGGAAGTGGAAGAAGGAGAGACCATTGTCAGGGCGGCGGAGCTTATCAAAAGGTGCCCGACAGTCACTAAGAACACGCTGAATTGGTCGATTTTACCAAACTCTGGCCGAGACAGGCCAGAGAAGGTAGATCACCACCCATGAGCGACCAAGACGACGCCCTTTTAGACCTCCGCGAGCGCGGTGCAGCAATTGACGGGGAGCCCCAACGGCTGGACCACCGGCTTTTTATGCAGCTCCTGGTCCTCGACCTCGACAACGCCGGCCCTCAAGATGCCCATTTATTTGGCGAAGTCATCCATAAAGCTGGAATGAGCGTCGTTATTTATGAAGACGTCAATCAGCCGAAAAGCTTCGGAATTCTGACATTTTCCACCGAACCAAAAGATTTTACGGAAAAAACCCGAGCAGCTCTCCGTAGTCCTGACCTCCCCGACTACCGTGTCAGGAACGAGATGACCATGCTGGGCAGAGCCTACTCCACCGGGTATGAGCCCGATTTAGAGTACTGGATGGTCCGGCGCCCACAGGAAACGGTACTGAACGGAGATTGGCCCTGGGCAATTTGGTATCCATTACGCCGGGGCGGACACTTCGAAAAGCTCGAACCACGGGAAAAAGGCGGCATCCTCAGAGAACACGCCGAAATTGGTAAGCAATATGGCCATCAAGACCTAGCCCATGATGTTCGGCTTGCCTGTCATGGGCTCGATGCCAACGATAACGAATTCGTGATTGGTTTGATGGGCAAAAACCTGCATCCTCTTTCTCATGTTGTCCAGCGCATGCGGCGCACTCGACAGACCTCAGAATATATTACCCAAATGGGGCCATTCTTTGTCGGCCGAGCTGTTTATCAAAAGGCTGCCCATACTCCACAGTAATTTCCTAGCAGCCGAGAAGCACAGGAATTAGATGCCTTCGCAGGAAAAATCACGGCTCGCCGTTGTTTTGAACGGAAATGCCAAAAGTGTGAATCCCGCAGTAATTGCCCGCGTTCGCGACCAATTAACCGCTGCCGATCTCTACGCCTCTGAAAAGTTAAGTGAGGCGGAGGGGATTGCCCGGGAGATCATAGAGAAAGGCACGACGACTGTTTTGACGGGGGGCGGAGACGGCACCTTCACCGTTACCCTCAGCCAATTGGTACAAGCCGCACAAGAGCGGGACGCCATGGCGAAACTGCCACGCCTGGGCGTTTTGAAGCTCGGCACTGGCAATGCTCTGGCCTGGCTTGCCGGTGCGAGTGAGCTGGGGCAAAAAGGTTACACCCCACGCCCCTTACCCTCAGCCTCTCGACGTATCCGCCTCGTCGAACACAAGGGCATGTTCTCACCCTTTGCGGGAAGCGGTGCGGACGCCCAAGTTTTAGCCGACTACCACTCCATCAAGGCACAGCTTCGTGACACTGCCTTCTCGGGTTTCGGAGAAGGACTGAGCGGCTATTTACTGGCTGGACTCACTCGTACTCTGCCAAGAGCCCTTTTCGATACCTTACCGCGAGTGCGAATCGTCAATGAGGGGAGTCCGGTCTACCGAGTAAAAGACGGCCAGCCCGACTTCGAAAACTCCATACCCAAGGGCGCATTGATTTACGAAGGTCCGGCAAGACTCTGCGGCGTAGGCTCTATCCCCTATTACGGATTCAAGATGAAAATGTTTCCGTACGCTTTTTCTGCAAGCGATCGTGTCAATCTTCGCATCACCACGCTCGGACCAAGCGAATTTCTCGCCCGGCTCTCCGAACTCTGGCGAGGCGAACTGATCGCAGATCAGAAGCTCTTTGACTTTCTGATCGACAAGATTTCCATTGAATTTGACCATCCGACGATGGCCCAAATAGGTGGCGATGCCATCGGAGCCCAGAAAAAGCTGGCGTTTGCCGCGAGCGACTTCGAAGTCGAATTGGTCGACTTCTTGGCCCAGCCCACCCTCTGAGTTTAGCTTGTCTCCAGGAATGCGACTTCCAGGAACACTCAGCGACTCCACTTTGGGGGATATTCTCGGTCAACTCCACCGCGGGTCAGCCACTGGTCGCCTCGAAATTATTGAAGGTGGCCCTCGCGTTTTTCACCACGAGATCAGCTGGCTCCACGGGGACATTACCGCCATTCATAGCCCCCATGGCCCTCGCATTGGTGAAGTGCTTCAGCGCCAACCAACCACACGGCGTGGACGTCGCACAGGAGAAGCGCTTTTAGCTTCCGGAGAAATCTCCATTTCTGAACTCAGCGATGCTCTGCGTGAGCAGCTCCTGGCCCGTCTCGAGGCGCTTTTCGCAATCAAAGAGGCTCAATTACGCTTCCACGTGCCCCGGCCGTCCCTCAACGACGCCACTGCCCCCCTCCCACTGAAGAAGGATGAATTTTTAAAGGGACGCCCTCGTGCGCGTGACCTCAAATCAAAAGAGCCTTCGGTGAAAGATCAGGCGTGGCGCGCTCAGTCTCAAAAGGTTGAAAAGAGGAAAAAAGAGCAGGAACGCCATGACCTAAGCATCTTAGGGCTCAAACTCGGCGCTTCTCAGGCCGCTATGCATGAAGCCTTCCGACGCTTGGCCCGCAAACACCACCCGGATAGTGGCAGAAGGCGAGCCCCAGCATGCGAAATCGCATCAACTGCCGAAAATATTCGCTTTATTCGGATATCCCAAGCCTACCATCGTCTCACAGGCTAATTCTAAGTCTTTGCCGGGCGACCTCTGAAAAAAGAGCTCCCAGAAAATAAAATACCACCATCGCCAACTTCCAGGCGAATCGGCCGTGCGTCGAGGGCTGAATCGACATAAGGCAGCGGGGTGCGATTCATTGACGAAGCATCCCTACGAGTTGAAGCAGGCAATGGCGGAAATGGCAGCGTTGCCTTTCGCCGAGAACCTCATGTGCCATTCGGCGGCCCCTCAGGCGGCGACGGTGGCGCTGGCGGTCACGTTATTTTTGTCGGCGATGAAGGTAAAAACTCTCTCCTCGACCTGAAGCACCTCAGGACGATTGTGGCTGGGAGAGGCGAGCATGGCAAAGGCCGAGATAAATACGGAAAAGCTGGTCGCACAGAGAAGGTACGAATTCCCGTCGGAACCGTGATTAGCGACGCAGACTCGGGAGAGCTCTTGGGGGAACTCCTGGAGCATGGTCAAGAGATTGTCGTAGCCCGAGGCGGAGAGGGCGGACGAGGAAATAAACACTTTGCCACTCCGACGGATCGTGCCCCTCATAAAGCCGAGGAAGGCACCCCGGGCGAGGAACGAGACCTAAAATTAGAGCTAAAGATGATGGCCGATATTGGTCTCCTGGGTTTTCCAAACGTGGGCAAAAGCACGTTCATCTCTGTTGTTAGTCAAGCTCGCCCAAAAATTGCTGAC
>JAKVCH010000203.1 GCA_022447485.1 Polyangiaceae bacterium
CCGCCGCGAAGGTTTTTGGGGTCGCCGCCACTCACTTCGCGCGCAAAGCGATTCAAGCGTTGGGCAATTCTGCGGGGACGATCATCTCCGCTGAGGAGAAAGTCCGTACCCATACGCAGAGGGATACGACAGGCATTGTAGGCGTAGCTGCCGTCGCGCTTGCCTTCGAGAAAACCGTTCGTCGCCGGCTGGGGCGAATCGGTCCGAGTCCCAATTGCAAAATCCGGCAAAAGTCCGGTGTCCGGAGCACTGGAGGTTTGGAGTTTTTCGGCAATCCAATAGGTGTTCGGCAAGATACCCACCCATAAAGGGTCATCCGAGACGCTTTGGTAGGCTCGAAAGTGGCTGCCCATAAAATCAGAGATACGAGACCCACGATAATGGCCATCATTGGGGGTCACCCAGTCGCCGAGCAGAGGATAGCGCCCCTCACCGTCAAATTCGCTTTTGCTCATTGCGGCAATCACCCATTCTGCGTGCTCACGGTAGTTTACGGCTCCGCAGGAGCCCCATTGCTTGTCTGCCAAAAGGAACGCATAGGCAATATCCAGGTCACCATCCGTTGCTCCATTATCTCCGCCAACATCAACGCAATTAGTATTTTGAGACCAGGCCATGATGCCGCTGGTAATGCGGCTCATATGAGCACGGTGATAACGAATCATCGAGTCGAAAATTTCTTTTGCCTCAGGGTCGTGACCAGCCAGGTAGGCTGTGATGATCATGCCATAACCATGGGCCTCGCTCACCGTGAGGTTACTCGGCTTGGTATGGGAAAAGACAACTTTTTCACCGGGGTTACAGCCGTCTTTGATATAGGTTTTCTTCCAATAATCGTAATAATCTTTGACGGCTTTATCGCGGGCAGCGGGACTTGCTGAGGGAAGAATTGATCCAGAAGCATATCCGTGAGGACGGCTCCCGAAGGGGTAACGAGAAGCGAGAGGTTGGGAATCGTTGGAAATCGCGAGCGGTGTTTGCCCCGGCTTTTTGACGCAAGCCGGACAAGAGAGAAGCAAGGCAGCGAGACAGAGGCGGATGGATCGATGCATGCTCACAGCCTACACATTTATTAGGTTTCGAAGAAGGCTGATTCTCGTCGATGAAGGACCCAAGCTAGGGGCGCTGGGCGAAGACTTTTTCCTTTCGATGAAAGTCCTTAATCTATCCGCTTCCGTGGACGCCCACGGGCATCAACCGGGCGTACAGTGATGTTCCCACTCTCAGAAATGTAGGCAATTTCATCCTGCAGGTGGACGGAGACGCAGACATGATTGGGGACAATCTGCACGCGATCGCCTACGGCTGGTCGCCATGCTGTGTTGCTTAGATCAAGGATGCCGTGTTCTTCATTCATCTCGCGGACGATCACTTCTGGATATTCGGCAACGTAACCGTAGCCCTCTAGGCCAGGCTCCACTTCTTTAGCAACTGCCTTCGTACCCGCATCAACTACTGCCTGCCCAGGTACTTGGGTACTAATCACCGTTGCTAAGAGCGAATAGGCACAGTCTTTCGTTGCGCAAACGCCTTGGCTAGCGATATCACGATCGCTGAATACATAGGTTCCGGCGCGCATCTCCGTCATCCCACGGATGAGATGACCATGATAAAGGGTGGGCGTGTTCCCACCGCTTACGACTTCAGGCACGTGGCCTTCCGCTTTGAGACGAGCGAGTAATTCATTCAGCTCTCGGTCGAGGCTTTTGCACCCTTCTTCAAGTTCCTGGATATTTCGGTCTGTCTGAGGGGCAAGATGATCGAGTCGTGGAGCTAATAGATTGCCAGCATGGAAGAAAAGACCTTTCCATCGGAGTGTCGCTGATGCGTTGATCGCTTCAATCAGTTGGGTCAGATTTTCGTGAGGAGCAAGGCCTGTTCGTTTTCCGCCAAAGTCAATCTCAAGCAAGAGGTCGACCGTTCGATTCTTTTCTTCGGTTGCCCGTGCAATACGCTGAATTGCCGTGAGTGAGTCGAGAGCAAAACTAAGCCGAACTCTTGAGGGCAGTGCTAATAGTCGCTCGATTCGTCGAGGGTCAACGGGGGGGTAAGCGATGAGCAGGTCATCGCAGATGGTCGCCATCTCCTCTGCTTCACGGCTTGTGGCACAGGTCAGTCCTTGAGCCCCTGCCTTCAGCTGTTGACTGGCGACCCAACGACTCTTGTGGGTTTTTACATGTGGTCGATGGGCGATTCCATGGAGCTGAGCATATTCAGCTACCTGTCGAATATTCTCCAGCATCTTGGCCTCGTCGACGAGAGCGTGGGGCGTTTCTAGGCTTTGAAGAGCCCGTTCGGTAGCATTGTTCATGATGGATTGGGTGAAGAATGGGGTGATACAAAAAGAAAAACGACAAGTCTTTGTGACTTGCCGTTTTTCTTTTGTCGAGCAATCTATCGAAAATTACTCCGATTGACCTTAGTGAGTCAGAGTCACCTTGCTCAAACCACGTGGCTTGTCCGGGTCGAGGCCATTGGCTTGGGCTAGAGCACCGGCAAAAATTTGCCCAGCGACAACTCCCGCGATGGGCGAAACCCATTCAGGCATCGCCGGTAGCTTGAGTCCTAATTCGCTCTTTCCAAGAATTTCTTCGTCGTCAGTAATGCTGATCAGCCGTGCTTTACGGTCAGCGACTGTTTCGAGAATCTTGGGGACATCAGCGTGGGTCTTGCCTTTCGGTGCAACCAGAAGAACCGGAAAGCCTTCGCCGATCATGGCAACTGGGCCATGGAGTAGATCTGCAACGCTATAAGGTTCTGCCACCAAGTAATTCGTCTCTTTAATTTTTAGAGAAGTTTCAAAAGCGGTGGAGTAGTTGTAGCCGCGTCCGATGACCACGAGGTGCTCCATAGACTTGAAGGCTTCAGCTCCGCTGAGAGCTGCATTGGTGTCGATGGTTTGCTGTACGTAGTCAGGGACTCGAGCCAGCTCTTCCCAGCGCTCTTCTTTACCTTCCATGGCTGCACTGATCATGGCTAAAGCCATCAATTCAGTGGTGTAGGTCTTGGTAGCGGCAACCGCGCTTTCGACTCCAGCTCTAAGCTGAATCGTATGCTTCGAAGCCTTCGCCAAGGGCGAGTCTGGTTCGTTCGTAATCGCTGCGGTCAAGGCGCCTTGGTTGGTAGCGGCTTGGACGACACCAACGATATCAGGAGATTGTCCTGATTGACTGACACCGATGGTCAATGAGCCCTTCATGTTGGGGTTCGAGTCGTAGAGACTGAAGAAGCTCGGTACGGCGAGTCCTGCGGTGAGGTTGTTGTGGATGCCGAGTACGTACTGCGCATAGCGTGCTGCATTGTCTGAGCTACCGCGAGCAGCGAAGAGGCCGTAGAGAGGTGCAGCTGTCTTAATATCAGCGGCGAGTGCTTCGACTTCGGCACGACCTTCTGTCAGGAGGCGGCGCAGCGCTTCGGGCTGCTCACGAATTTCTTTTTGGTAATTGATGCCTTGGCTCATTGAGTGATCTTCCAGATACGAGGGGTGCCGGGAATGGCGGGCTCTGGAGATACCATCTTGGGCTCCAGATGGTCAGGTTTTGATGCATGAATCGAGGCCGTGATTGACAAAAATCGTCCAAGTAGTCCGCAGATCGGAATATTTTAGCCCTCGAGGGCGATTTGAGCGCTTCCAGGAGCCTCTCAACGTCAATTTTCCCCATTGAGTCAGCGGAGATCAATGGGGAGCGTCCCTCTTCTAAGCTGGAGCGAGGACAGGTTTGAGGCTGCGAGCTTCGAGCATCTCAAGAAGGTCGCGGGAATCTAGTCTGAAAGAGATGCTTAGCTCATCTGAAGAATACTCAGCTGCAGGGTATCTTCGAAAGAGAGGAGTAGTTCTTCGCTGATGATCAAAGGTGGAGTGAGGACCAGCACGTCCCGAGCACCTCCGCCAGTGCTGGTCACGTAGCCATGACGTAGAAGCCTTGCCATTAACTCTCCTGCCCCTCCTCGGCTTTGGCTCAGGTCTAGTCCGACCATCAACCCTGCACCACGAACTTCACGAACAACCGTGCCTGCTAATTTTTCCCGGAGCCGCTCGAGGAAAGCCGCTCCAACTCGGGCCGAGCGCTCCAGCAGAGAGTGACGACTCAGAACATCAAGAGTGGCCAAGGCAGTGGTGCAGGCTAGAGGTGCCCCCGAGAAAGTGGAGGTATGAACAACTTCGTCCTCTTGCTCCCACGCTGCCATCACTTGATGAGTTCCGATACATGCACTGATTGGAAGACCTCCTCCGAGGCCCTTACCAATACAGACCAGATCGGGAGCGTCTTCGGCTGAAGCGGAGCCTTTACATGAATAGAGCCACTCACCACTTCTACCGAGACCGGTCCAAACTTCGTCGGCAATCAGCAGAGTACCTGTTTTTTTTGTTTCTTTTCGAAGGACTTGTACGAAGTCTTTGGGCGGGACGATCACTCCGCCGCGTCCTAAGATTGGTTCAAAAACCAGCGCTGCTACATCACCCTTGGCAAGCTCCACTTGCAGTCTGGCTTGGCAATTCGTCAGTCCTTCTTCTGTGGCAGGATAGTCAAGAAAAGTGGTGTCTTGGGGCAGGTGTTTTCGAAATGGATCTTTATAACCTGAGCGCAGATCGCTGACGGCCAAGGAGGCATAATTCAGGCCGTGGTAGGAGGAACGAAAGGCGATTAGGCGTGAGCGACCGGTGGCAAGTAGAGCTGTCTTGATCGCAGCCGTGACAGCATCGGCGCCACTCTGAGCAAGGATAACCTGAGCATCGGGTGCAGGATGCAGCCTCGCAAGCTTTTCCAGCAATCCGATCTTCGCGTCGCTCGGATAGACATCTCCTAAGCCTTGCATGAGGCGCTCTGATTGAAGCTCCATCGCCCGCAGTATATTGGGATGCTGGTGCCCGAGAAGAAGGGAGCCGAAGCCCGCTGCCAAGTCAACGTAGCGATTATTGTCGACGTCGAGGAGGTTCACTCCCTTACTTTTCGAGAGCACGATGGACCCAGAAGGGACATCTGCTTTGACGATGCTTTCGCTCCGAAACTGAGGGCCCATCGGTGCGCTGCAGCGGGTAAAACGGGTCAGCCAGGTTCGCGATTGGGGCCCGGGAGGGCGCACGCTCATATTTGGCAGGTCTTGGCCTGGAGTTTCTTCTACAGGAGGGGGTAGTTCGCTGAGGCCCATAGCTCTTCTTCTGCTGCAACCAGATCCCTCTGGCAAGAGGGAATCGTGCCGCCGCGATGGTTTCGTCGGCGCCGAGGGCTCTCCGCTCTTACGACTTGATGCAATTCCGCCCGGAGCGTTTGGCTTCGTACAGCTTTGCGTCGGCCGCTGTGATGAGTTCAGTGGCTGTCATATTCGCCCCTAAGCAAGCGGCTCCCATCGAGATAGTGACGGGAATCAACTCTCGCTGGAAGACGAAGCGATGGCCCTCGACCTTGCGGCGCAGCGTTTCACCTAATTGATGCGCTCCCTCCAGAGAAGTCTCGGGCAAGAGAATTGCGAATTCCTCACCACCATAGCGAGCGAAGACTTCGTCGCGGCGAGTTCTTTCAGAGATAACGCGAGCGAGCTCTCGGAGGACGTGGTCGCCCGCTAGGTGCCCGTAGGTATCGTTAATTCGTTTGAAGTGATCGATATCAAACATCAAGACCGCAAGGGCGCGTTCATGGCGTCGAGCCCGGAGAACATCACGGTCAATAGCCTCGAGGAGGTAACGCTTATTGTGAATTTGCGTCAGCCCATCGATGATGGTCATCCGGTAAATTTCTTCGTGGTATTTGGCTTCTGCGTCTGCTCCAGAAAGAAATTTCAAGATGGTTGGACCGACTTTAATGCGGTCGCCATTTTGTAACTTCAATTCTCCCGGTACTTGATCTTCGTTGACATAAGTTCCGTTCGTGCTGCGATCATCGACAGCGTACCAGGAACCATCAGGACGTTTCTCCAGATGGGAATGACGACGACTTACGCTATCGCCCTCAAGGACAATTGTATTGTCGGGGCCACGACCAATGCGCAAGATATTCGAATCGAGGACAAATCTCTTTCCTAGGAGGGCTCGCTCCGTTGTATAGATGACTACAAGACAATCCGTACCAGTGCCTGCACTGGGTAGGTTGGG
>JAKVCH010000204.1 GCA_022447485.1 Polyangiaceae bacterium
TTTTGCTTTATTTACAAGTACAGGCAGCGGTTCGCTGTCGTAGCGAAAACTATCGCCACTGCTCTCGATTTGCCTGCGGAGCAACTCGAGACTTATCGCCAGTGGGGCATGTATCTTGACGATCTCTCCTGCTGTGGCGAGGAATGCGTCTGCTGAGCAGGGGGCCTTTCACTCTTAGGAGAGATTTAGAAAAGCGATTGCGGTCTGTTGCAGAACTAATTACCAGCCCTGAGAGCCATCCTGGCCTTTGATAGGACCTGCTAAATCATTGGTGATCCATCCCCCATAAAAGCCGCCTCCTTGTGGTCGCGCCTTTTCCCCCGCGACATAACAATCCACCAGGTGCGGGTAGAAAGCGAAGTGATTCCGCAGACGCAGCATCTCTGGAAAGGGCGCGCGGTAGGACCATGCGGCTCGTGTGATTGTCTTTCCGCCTGCCTGGATAGAGAAGTAGTTTGCTTCGCCTTTCCATTCGCAATGGCTGGTGGCATCTTCCCGCGCGAGATACTCGAGATTCACATCGCTCATAGGAATGTACCATGTTGGCGCATGAGCTGTTTCAAGGAGCCTGCGTGCTCGACTCGTTGAAACGATGCATTGCTCACCAGAAAATACCTCCACCAGCCGGGAGTCATCCACGAGAATGGGTGGGCGTGGGTAGTCCCAGACAGATTCTTTGCCGGGACCAGGCACCTCTTCGAAGTCAGGGCGCAGATCTCCCCTGAATTTCCAGGCATTTCGTCTGCTCTCCAGGTCGTTACTCATGACCAAGACTCTGACTCCATTGAGCTCGAGGAGCCCGTAAATTCGTATGGATTATTTCTGTGCTTTGATCTGAGACTGTCGCGAGGATGCAGCGCGGTACCAAATGAATCGCAAGAGCCGCGTCCTATGGTTAGTGACTCGCCATGAGAGTGCAGGGTCAAAGAGCCGTGAAAGTTGATTACGAGCTGCGCAATCAGAGCGGTTTACTTTTGGAGTCAACGGCTCAAACTGGCCCGCTCCGCTCTATTCACGGCAATAATGAGATTGCGCCTGGCTTGGAGCAGCATTGGGGAAGTTCGAAACTAAGTCAGCTGTCGGCCTTCCTGTCCCGCGCCGATGAGCATCGTGGAATGGAAGGTGTCGTGATCGGCTGATCTTCTGCTGCAGAGCGATGAACGTTTGCGACTGACGGGCAGAATCGATATGCGTCAAAACTGTCATGACACAAAGAGAGTTTAACTATCCCTTTCAGTGGACTGGTGTTTATCGGCTGGAGCCGGGTCGTTATGACCTGAGTTTTGTCAATGCTACCCAGCCATCGAGCTCACTGGTTCTGCTTCCTGAACAAGCCATCGACGAGGGCGCCCTGCAAGGCAGTGCTGAGCGCTGTGTCAGCTACTTTCGCGAGCCGGCTTTGCCCGTAAAAAGAGGCGCAGTGATTCCCACGGCGGTTCACGTGAAGCTTGATCTGTCAGCGTCGAGTTGTTCTATTTTCGAGTTGGAAGTGGCGGCGACGACCCAGATGGGCTTCTTTTTCGAGCACTCGGCAGAGAGCATTGGCTTCGGGTTAAAACGAAATCAGCGATCACTTTCTTTCGGCGGCTCTCAGGGTACTGAAGGTGGCGAAGGAGCATTTTGCGGCGTGAGTCCGGGAGGACCAATGCTGACGACGCTGAGGGTCAAGGGAGCTCCTCCGCCCCTGGTGACGCAGCGAATTTGGTGAAGAGCGCCATCAGGCGACTTTTTGTGTGGATTTCGCAGGTTCGGGCACAATTTATTGTTAATGCAAATGAATTGCAATTTCATTAACCTTGGGGTAACTAGGCAGCCATGAGTGCGGTTGCGGAAAAAGAGCCCTATGACGCTATCATTGTCGGAGCCGGCGCCGCGGGCATTGGGATAGCGATTACTTTGCAAGACGCGGGAATAGAAAACTTCCTCGTGCTGGAGCGCCATACCTTAGGCGCGTCTTTTGACCGCTGGCCAGCAGAAACGCGCTTCATTAGTCCTTCGTTTCCCACCAACTCGATTGGTATGCTTGATATCAATTCCGTCGCTTTAGGTACCTCGCCTGCTCACGCTCTTGATGAGGAACATCCGACGGGTGAGGAGTATGCGCGTTATCTTCGGAGCGTTGCTGAGCATTATGAGGTGCCGGTACGCCAGCACGTCGCGGTCGAGTCAATTGGGAAAAAGCAAGGGGTCTTTCACCTGCTGTCGAGCCAAGGTGAATTCAGAAGCAAAAACGTAATCTGGGCCGGTGGCGAGTTTCAGTTTCCTAAATTGAACGGCTTTGTCGGAAGCCATTTATGCATTCATACTTCGAGGATCAGTAGTTATCATTCATTGGAGGGAGATAACTTTGTTATCATTGGTGGCTATGAGAGTGGTGTTGATGCCGCTTATCACCTTGCCCTGAGAGGAAAGAGAGTTCGCTTATTTGATGCCGGACATCCTTGGGCGAGCGCTACCTCAGACCCAAGCGTTGCTCTTTCTACCTACACGAAGAAAAGAATGCGCGAAGAGCGCTTCCGGGCGTATGTTGAGCTTTTGCCCCATGCACCGATTACAAATGTGTCTCGAAGCGATGGCGGGTTTTTGGTGACGACTGCCGACAATCATCGCGTTGAGACACCAGTGGCGCCTCTTCTTGCAGGAGGATTTGTCGGAGGACATCATTTGATTTCGAGTCTCTTTGAAAAACGTGAAGACGGGTTTCCCTTGCTCAATCAAAACGATGAGTCGACCCTGACGAAGGGTCTGTTTTTGACGGGCCCCTCCGTGAGGCATGACAATCATGTCTTTTGTTTCATTTATAAATACCGGCAGCGCTTTGCCGTCGTCGCGAAAGCAATTGCCACTTCGCTGCATCTTTCTGCCGAGGACCTGGAGCATTATCGGCGCTGGGGCATGTATCTCGACGATCTTTCGTGCTGCGGAGAGGAATGTGTATGTTAGTCGAAGGTAATTACGCGGAGGTTGAAACCTCGGAAGAAGCCTTTTGGGCTCGTTTGTTGAAAGTTGAATGGCTGGGCCAAACCTTTGCCAGCTTGTGCTGGATTGCGAGCGTTTTCTTCTATGGCCTGAGCGCGCCCGGCGATTGGCTACAACTATTGGCCGCGAGCGGCTGGTTCGTCGCCAATCTGGCCGCCGTGATTCCCCAGGATAAGGAAAGTGCAAGCTGAGAAAGAGTCCACTCGAACCGTTGACTGGTTGATTGTTGGTGGAGGTATTCATGGTGTGTACCTCGCAGGCCGATTGGTTGCTGATATTGCCGTGGCTCCAGAGCAGATCGCCATTGTAGATCCGGCGGAATCTCTGTTGAGCCGTTGGAAATCCCTGACTGCGACCACTGGTATGACCCATCTGCGATCACCTTCGGTGCACCATCTCGACGAGGATCCATTTTCTCTTCTGCGTTTTGCGAAAGGAAAAAAGAAGCCAAAGGTAAAGCTCTTCGCGTACCCTAACGACAGGCCAGCGCTGAGACTTTTCAATGCCCATTGCGAGCATGTGATGGACTCTCTTGGTCTGCACAGCATGCATATTCGTGACCGTGCGCTCAGAGCTTCGGTGAATTGTGATAGCGTCAGAGTCGAGCTTGCAGAGCAGGGGCAGATTCGCGCCCATAACGTAATTTTGGCTTTGGGGGCGAGTGAGCAGCCCTTCTGGCCCGAGTGGGCACCGCGCAACAGCGACAGGGTTCATCATATCTTCAGCCCTGATTCTTCTAATTGGCCGAACCGCAAGGAGAGCATTGCTTTGGTCGGCGGCGGTATTTCAGCCGCACAGGTTGCATTGCGCCTGGTCGACGAAGGCCATGAAGTCTCTCTGATCTCTCGGCACTCCCTGCGCAAACATCAATTTGATAGTGACCCTGGGTGGCTCGGCCCGAAGTACATGAATCACTTTAGGCGCCAAAAGAATTATGATTGTCGTCGTGAGTTGATTGTTGAAGCTCGGCATAAGGGGTCCGTCCCGCCCGACGTTTATCTGCAGCTACGAAAGACTATTGCAGACTCGCGCATTAACTGGCATCAGGGTTTCGTTCGGGAGCTCCATGTCGATAACCACGGCCTTGCTCTGCATTTGAGTGAAGGCAGAGACCTCAAAGTGGATCGGGTGATGCTGGCGACGGGTTTTTGTCCCCAGCGTCCAGGGGGTGAGCTCGTGGATTCCCTGATTGCCTCTGCTTCTCTACCGTGCGCTAGCTGTGGCTACCCGATTGTGGATTCCGCTCTTCGGTGGCATCCTCGGGTCAGAGTGGCGGGGCCCCTGGCGGAACTCGAATTGGGGCCGGTTGCTAGAAATATTGTTGGAGCAAGAAGGGCCGGCGAACGGCTCATGGCATCTGTGAATCGGGTTGCTTCTTGAAGCTCGTCATTGGAGGGGACAACTTTCCGACGATGCAGCTGGGTAAGCCAGATTTGTCCCATGCTCCCCCGGGAATGGAGCCACTCTATTTTTACTCATAGGATTGCTACCCATCAGGTTCGAAGCTGATGCGCGCTAGCCCTGCCGTCTTGAATCTGCAGCACACAAATGCTTTTCAGCCGGCCTTGAGGACGAACCTTGCCTCTTTTTCAATCACAGTCCGCTGGTTTTTTCATCATTGGCCATGAGAGTCGCTGCGGCCTCTTGTCCAGCCTTGACTGACTTTGCGACTCGCTCAGGACTCGTGCGTCAGACTGGAGAACGATGCAATGCAGGTAGCGAGATTCTCGCCATCAAGGCGGGAACCCGTATTTGCGTAATGTCGAAGTCTCTGAAATGATAATGTGCCGCAAACGGAGATAGAGATTCTAATCATGGACTAAGTGGAGATTCAGATATCTATTTGTCGTATTTTCCCCTGTACGGCAGGGTGTGTGCCTGGAGGTGCCGGTTGGTTTTCTTTTCGAGAATCAGGCGTTGGGCGAGGAGGAGAGCTACCGTCCCTTCAAAAATTATCATTCATGATGAAGTTGCTCGCAGATTCAGACGAAAGTCTGTCGAGAGCCGCAGGCAGGGGCGATTGATTGAGTTACTCTAGGATTGCTGACCATGGCCCTCGATTCCTCCTTGTCTTTGTCTCGATTTGCTACGGCACTGCTTCTGATTCTTGTTTTATCGGTCGCTTGTCGAGGGGTCGAAGACCAGCTGCAGAATGGGGGCGAGACAGATGAAGCGGAGGCGGACGCTGGAGAGGGGGGTGACGAGAGAGCTGACACCTCTTCCGAACAGGAGTTTCCCTCAGACTCCGAGACGGTTGATCGTCGGGGAGATGGTGATGTTTTGGAGGAAAGCGAAGTCCCGCCTGAACAACCTCGACAACCTCCACTCTGGGAGTTGACGGGAGTTGCTCTCTGGCGGAACGACGCAACGGCTGCCTATACAATCTTCCACGACGATACCTGCAACGACTCCGTTGACCATCAATTCACTCAGGCGGACCCCGCGCTGGCTGAACGAGGTCTGGTGGCGTCCTTTGGTGCAATCGCTGAAGATTGTGAGGAGCGCGGACTCTGGAATTCCCTGGAAGAGCTGCGCCAGCATGGGCATGAGATCGCGAATCACAGCTACTCTCATCTCAACCTGACTCTGAGCTCAACCGATCTAAATCAAGAAATTGAACAAGCTCATCGCGAATTCGAAGAAAACCTCGCCGACTTCTCGCCTTCCTTCTTTATCTTTCCCTTCGATGCTTTCAATGATTCGCTCGTCGAGAGATTGCGAGGCCTCGGTTACCTCGGAGCGCGGGCGGGGACCCGTGGCACGAATACTTCGAACTTTAGCGATGGTTTGCGGATCAAGTTTGATGTCTATGGGCCTGGGTATTCGATTTACGTGGGGGCCCCCGCGACTCCTTGTGTGTCGGTCAATTCCGGCGATGATTGGGACGAGACCACCGAAGCCTGTCGCTCCTATATTCTCAATCAGTACGTCGATGATGTTATCTCTGTGGGGGGATATGGCCTCAGGGAATTTCATAGTCTCGATGGTGAGGGCTGGGAGCCCCTACCGCTGAACGAATATGAAGAACATCTGGATTACGTTGCCCAAAAAG
>JAKVCH010000205.1 GCA_022447485.1 Polyangiaceae bacterium
AACAGCAGCAAGACGCACACCGCAGCACCCACAAGTTTCGACAACCCGCTCACCACACTACCTCCAATAGCTAGGCAGTTCGTAGCAACCTCGGCTGCCTCGGTCGAGCTAACGTGCAATACTAATGAATAGATGCTCGCTGCTGTGCCCCGTTCCCCGGTTTTTCTGTTTGCGCTGGTTGCTCTTGGTGCCTGCTCAGAGCAACCGTCGGCGCGCCCCAGCGGGGAATGGGAAGCGCAGCAATTGGACGATGTAGTCGCCTATTCACGCTCGTCGTCGCGTCTTTGCTCAGGCACACTTTCTCGACTCGCCGCGCTCACTGAAGAAATGAGCCGCGCAGGTCAGGTCGAGATTAGTCGACCGGTCGAATTCTACCTACCTGGATACGAAGAAGCGCTCGAACTTTGTGAAGCCGCCAGCGACGTGGGCAAATGCGCCTGGGTCGACGGGGGCTTTGCCGTCAGCACTCTGCCCCTCAGTTCACATGAAATTGCGCACCTACTCTTCGATCAAACTGACCCACTTCCTTTCCTCTCCGAAGCTAATGCTACTTACTTTGGTGAGGAGCCGCTCGCCGGCCTAAAAGTCTCGGTCGCAATTCAAGATGTGCTGAATCGTCGCGATTACCAATCGCTTGGCGGAAATTGGGCGCATTACCTCGTTGAATCCGCAGGGTATTCAAAGTGGCGCGAGCTCTTCCTCCGCACGAATGCGAGCACATCGGTGCGAGAGTTCGAGCAAGTGTTTACCACTATCTACGGAAGGACTCCCCAAGCCACCCTCGATGAGATCGAAGAGCTGAACTACCGGCCCTCGCCGATTCCTTGGCCTGCCTGTCGGGGCTACGGGCGCACTTTGGTCATCGACGAAGCTCGAACCATGGAGCGCAGCGCCGAGTGCGCCGAGGGCGAGTTTGGCTTTGAAGGCGAGAGCTATACCACCGAGCTGCTCGGGCTTTCCCGCGCATTCGATATTATCGAGGCGTCGGGCGATTGGTCGATTTTCGATTGTTCAACTGGGACGCGACTCTTCGGCGACGATCTCGAAAGCGATTCTCCAGCCGTTACCTTGCCCAAGGGACAATACTTATTCGAGACTTGGTTCGACGGGGCTCAGCTGACGATAGAATAGCAAGAGCATGACGGGCATCACAAACTCCTCAAGGTGACTCAAGAATTCTGCTTGAACGAAGCTACTGCATCAGCGAAAGCGCGCGAGACCGCGCGCCAGATGAAAAGCGCACTGCAGCAAAAAGAAATTTACTTGACCGTTGAGCCATGACTCAAGGCTCACACCGCAAAGCGGTGATTGCAGACGGTCAAGTGAACCTCAATTAGCCGGCGTCCAGTTGCAGCCTTGCTGGCTGCAACTCGCTTCATCGCTGAATTCATCACAAGCAAGAGCGGTTCCTCGACACTCGGTGTGGTTGCTTTAGACCCTTGACCAGCTCGCCCTCGAGGTACTGGTTCGGCAGGTAAAAAAAACCCGAACAACCGGCCGGATACACCAGTGAAAGCATTTTGTACAGTTCCTTGGGGAAGTAAGGACTAAGTCCCGCTTCCTTCATCGACGAGTCCTCAAGCAAGAAAGCATCGGGTAGTTGCTTCCAATTCGGCGCTACTTCCAATTCGGCGCTACTTTCAATTCTGCCGTCGACGCTCAGCTCAGGCTCAACAACGTATGCCATGGGTCACCTCGATGGGAGTGAGGTGAGCATGTTCAAACTAAAACTGAGCGCCTTGGCTCATAGCCCCGATCATGGTTGAAAAAGCAGGGGTAGATGGTTCAGTCACAGGCCCATGAGAAGAACCGAGTAGCGCCGTCACAACTTGTACGCTTGTAGGAGCTGTGGAAGACAAGCGAGCAAGTCCAAGCCCTATCTCCTCCGAGCGCCACTTGTTGAGGAACAGTTCATCTCGAGCACACGTTTCGTGCTGAGTGAAATGGGCGCCTGAGAGCGACGCCTTGCCTCTGTCGGGCCGTACGGTAGTGAGTGATCATGCAATTCTTAACATCTCGGTCCAGGAATCGACATCTTGCTTTCTCCCTCTTCCTTTTCGCGCTGGCGCCGCGGGATGCTTTCGCTGACGAAGAGCATAATATCTCACTCACCATCTCTCTACCTCACCTGGTCTTGACCATCGGTGAGTTGACGGGCGAAGTAAAGTTACCCGTCAACCTCAGCGTGGCAGCGATCGCTGCTTATGGGCGATTCACGGGGTTGTCAATTTGGGAAGTCGGTGCTCAAGGTCGCTACTACCTACTCGGCGACTTTGATCATGGGATGAGTCTCGGAGTGGAGGCGCTCTACATGAGTGTAGGCGGTTGGGAAGATAGCTTCTTCGGTTCAGAAGCCAGCGGCGGCGTCTTTGTCGGGCCTTTTATTGGTTACAAGATTGCAACAGACCTCGGGTTCACCTTCGACTCCGCGCTCGGAATCCAGTACGTGACGGGCACTGGCCAAGCAATGGCATTCCCTCTCATTAACGCGAATATCGGCTGGTCCTTCTGAGAACATACTGCGTGAATCGGCACTCCGCGCCGGCGTAGGCGTTGGGCTCAAACCAGTTTATGTTGAAAAAAAACCTCGCAGTGGCGGGGGATCGCTCACCAGCTTCATGACTCACACAGTGATCGCAATACGTGGAAGCTCGGAAATCCGATCCCTATCTCCTCCGAGCGCCACTTGTCGCGGAACAGATCATCTCATCTACTCTCTTCTCGGCTGACTGAATGGGGCGGCTGCAAGGTCGCTTGGAGAGGTCTCGCGGTCAATCCTACTGTTGCGCAGTCTGCACAACGGAAGTTCGAAAGAAGTCGTGGAGGGCTGCTGGAAAGATGTACCAGGGATCCTCGACGAAAAATTGTTGAGAGGAGATTCGCTCTTCATCTCTTTGAACATCAGCTCCGTCTCCCACCGGGCGGCGTTGGTTGCAGAACAAGCCTCTGCTCTCACTCGTCGAGCATGTGCTCAGCAATGGCTCGGATATCAGCACTGTCGGAGTTCATAAAAGCGACAAACCAGGCCTCATCGCCCGATTGCTGCCCCCAGAATGCGGAGAATCCCGAGACCTTTCCGCTATGGCCCCAGTAGGTGCGGCCCGCAATGCGGAAGTGTTCGGGTCCGCGCCCGTAGGGGGTACGGTCATCCACGCGGAGCCATTCAAGAAGTTCCGCGTCTTCCTGCAATTTCTTCAGGAAGACTGTCCAATCTCGGACGGTCGAACAGATCGCCCCTGCAGCATAGGAGGCGTCTGGCGTGAGTCGGCGGGCTGGCAGTGGCGCATTCGGGTCGACTCTAGTGTATCCGC
The DNA here is from genome assembly GCA_022447485.1 of Polyangiaceae bacterium. Taxonomy (GTDB): domain Bacteria; phylum Myxococcota_A; class Polyangia; order Polyangiales; family Polyangiaceae; genus NIC37A-2. The sequence continues at coordinate 3,312 of JAKVCH010000205.1, forward strand.
GAGCTCGCCCGGAATCGTTGGAAGAGCAGACACTCGTCGCGCCCATCCCGAAGCCTTGAGCCCGCTCGTGAACAAGCTTTTCCCAAGGTTCCCCCCGGAGTGATTCGAGAAGTAGCCCGAGGATCAAGTAGTTTGAATTCGAATAGCCACGGGTGGCCAAAGGGGGCTGCGCAGCGATCCAGCTGAGGACTTCTTCAGTACTCGGAGAGTTCAGCTCTTCGTTTACTGCAGCCACGTAGTCTGGAATGAGACTTTGGTGGCGGAGACACTCTTCGACCGTAGTTTCTGCAAACCTATGTTCGAGCTCAGGAAGGACATCTGCAACTTGGAGTTCGAGGGAGGCCAGCTCGTCTTGGATGGCGTCGTACATAAGAATTGCGGTCAGGGTCTTTGATAGGGAGCCGATCGCGAAAACCGTCTCCATGTCGGCTGACTTCGACTCGCCGAACGCTTCGGTGCCTGCCGCATAGGTGCCCTGTTTGGTTGCGCCGACAAACGCTGAAGCTGTCGTGCTTTGCTTGACTCCCTGCGCTGAGAAAGGAGCCCGCGCGTTCTGCGTCGGAGACGAGCAGGAAGTAGCGGTGAGTAACAAGGTGAGGTGGACTAACCGCATTCGAAGTTCTCGGTAGCGTGGTCCATCTGCTGCGTCGATGCTGTGCGCTACACGCTTGCACACAGCTGTAGCGCTGAAACATCGAAGGCCGTACTGGAAAATTTTCACACTGTCGCTTGGGCCTGAACGCCATGATTTTGGACTTGTTATCGAGCTTAGGAATTGTACATCCGTCGGAACTTAAGAAGATCGCTCCAGCGCTGCGATCAATTCTCAGCTCCAACGGACTCGAGCCTACCGGTTTTGAGCTGCAGCCAGCGACTTTCGTGATCGTGAACACCTTTGACGAAGTAATTATTGTGCTGAGCCACCTCCAAGTTGAACACCACATCTGCTTCGCGGAGATTGCCCACCTCCGAAGAGCTGGGGGTTAATTTGTTCCCCTGAAAGCTTTGTAGACGGCTTTGGATTTGAAGCCGGTGGATAGCTTGGTAGCCGCCGGCCCGAGCATCAAAAACAGGGTGATTCAGAGTGACTTCGCCCATGAGCTGCGGGTGAATCCGGACGACAGGAGCTGCGGAGTGAACGAATTTGGTCAGAACCTTTGAGGGGACGATTTGGCCAGCACTGTGATCGAAGGCGAAAATATCATCGCCGACCTCGATGTCTTCGATGCGCCGTTTTCCGCGAGGGGTGCGAATGCGAGTGGCGGCCGAAAAGCAGCTCGTACAGGCAGCGAGCGCAAGCGGCACACTGAGTCTTAACGAAAGAGGAAGTAGTAGGTCGTTCCGCTTGTGAGCCATGTATGTGTGACGCATAATCAGATTATTCCAGCTAGGCGAATTTGGCTTGAGCATTGATGCCGTCCTGCCAGGTTGTCAAACGTTTCATTGTCCTGTCAAGCCGAGCCAAGTTTGTTAACCTGATGGGGAACTGAGAAAGCACCTTAAGCCTCATGAGGGCATGAGCTTCATTGTACTCCTCGAACCATTTCGGCAGCTGCTCAAGCAAGGGGTTCGCATCGCGAATGTCAGCGAGATGGACGAAGTCGCTCCCACCCCTATCACTTCAAAGAAACCGTCAAAAATCGCATCTAAGAGAAGCTCAGCAAAGTGCTGCGCGCCGACGACAAGTGAGAAACACAAGCGGCTCTAGCGTCATTCGTGAATGGCCTGAAAGTGAACAAAACCGACGTAGTGGTTCAGGTGTCTGGAGCACGAATGGACAAAAAAGATTCAACTCCGAAGAAAGCCAGGCTTTTCATCAGAGTTGAACCGTTTTGACGAAGTTCGCACCTACGTCGATTTATGTCGCACCCGGAAGGATTCGAAGTCCGTTGCTCTATCCAGCTGAGCTACAAGTGCGTCGTCCCGGAGGACCGACGCGGATTAGGCCGATCCGCCCTACTGTTCAAAGAAATTCTTGCATACTTGTGCAGACTGATTTCAACACCTCCGGCGAGCCACAAGACGAACCATAAGCAATACAAAACCAAAAACAGCGACTCGCAGGAGCCCATAGCCCCATGAGTTTCGGGGCCAGAGCCCCCGAAACTCATCAACAAGAGAAAATCTTCACTTGTAGGCTTTTTAACTCCCAATGTGCTCTCTTAGCCTCAATCTGTACGACCAGGAGGAGGCAGGAGTGGACATTCCTTTACAGAGGGCCTCGCTTACTTAAGGAATTTTGACTTCCTGTTTTAGGAATATAAACTTCCCGTATGACCTTCACAACTGGCGGGCTTGAGCAGTCACTTGAAGCGCTCGGGGAGCTCCTCGAAAGCCGCGGTCAGGGAGGCGAACTCGTCGCAATCGGAGGGGGAAGCCTCCTACTTTTGGGACTCATTGGACGACCAACAAAAGATCTCGACATCGTGGCCCTGGTCGAGGACGGCGTCTTGCGGAAGGAAGAGCCTCTTCCTGACTTTATCGTGACGGCGGTTCAGGACGTTGCATTGGCTATGGGCCTGGCTGACGACTGGCTAAACCCCGGCCCGTCCGAACTCTTCACTTTTGGCCTGCCCAGTGGCTTCATGGCTCGAGTTGAGACACGCACCTATGGTTCGGTCGTTGTGCACATCGCGGGACGAACCGATCAGATCCACTTGAAACTCTATGCAGCCGTCGACCAAGGGCCTGGCAGCAAACATTTCGCCGACCTG
>JAKVCH010000206.1 GCA_022447485.1 Polyangiaceae bacterium
GAGAGCGGGTTAGTCTGATCCATGAACTGCGAGAGCTGGGAGCTGCCAAAGTACTCTTTGACAACAGCACCCACAGGCTTGGCATTGATCAAGTCATGGGGCATCAGCGTATCGATTTCCTGAGAAACGCTCATACGCTCTTTGATGGCCCGCGCCATACGCACCAAGCCAATACGATACTGATTTTCCATCAGCTCGCCGACAGCACGCACGCGACGATTTCCTAAGTGGTCGATGTCGTCTGTACTGCCGCGACCATTCTTCAAGTCGATCAAATGCCTGACCGTCTCAAAGATATCTCTTTCAGTCAGAGTCCGCTGGTCGAGCCCAGGACGTTCCTCCTCCGGAACGTCTCGATAGAACTTATAGTTCAACTTCAAACGACCAACCTGGGATAGATCGTAGCGTTCCGAGTTGAAAAACAAGTTATTGAAGAGCAGCTTTGCTGTCTCCAGGGTTGGAGGATCGCCAGGACGTAGCCGACGATAAATCTCCATAATGGCATCTTCGGTCGTTCCTACCTTATCCGCGATCAAAGTATCGCGAAGATAAGAACCGACATTCAGGCCATCGATAAATAGTACCTTGAACTCTGGAAGCTCCGCCTCACGCAATCGTTCGAGAACGAGTTCGGTGACTTCTTCGTTACACTCAAGAAGAACCTCGCCAGTTTCTCGGTCGATAACGTCATTTGCACTGATTTTACCAATCAGATCATCCACGTCGAGCGGTAGGCGCTCAACACCGGCTGCCTTGAGCTTTTTAATGCCGGCACGAGTAAACTTCGTATTGCGACGAACTAATACCTTATCGCCGTCAACAATATCGCGAGTCGCTCGCTGTCCTTGGAGTAAGTCAAACTCTACCGACTTGGAGTACTGACCGTCTTCACCGAGGTAAATAGTCTCCGTATCGTAGAAGTAGTTGAGCAGATCTGGCGTGCTATAACCCAGAGCTCTCAATAGCACTGTGGCATGGAGCTTACGACGACGATCAATACGAACATAAATGATATCTTTATGATCGAACTCAAAGTCGAGCCACGAACCGCTATAAGGAATAACTCGTGCGGTATAGAGCAGCTTGCCCGATGAGTGCGTTTTACCCTTGTCGTGATCAAAAAATACGCCGGGACTACGATGGAGCTGCGACACAACGACACGCTCGGTGCCGTTGATGATAAAAGTGCCCGTTTCGGTCATTAAGGGGATTTCACCGAAGTAAACTTCCTGCTCCTTAATATCGCGAACAATCTTATCACCACCATCGCGAACATCGTAAACCATCCGCTGCGTGGTCACCTTAATCGGTGCAGCAAAGGTCATTCCGCGCTGTCGACACTCGTCAACATCGTACTTCGGACGCTCTAGATTGTAGCCGACATAAACGAGTTCACTCGTCCCATCAAAATCTTTAATAGGAAAGACGCTTTTAAAAACTCCTTCCAAACCTATATCGGCTCGATCTTTTAGATCGACCTCGGACTGCAGAAACTTATCGTAACTGCTTTTCTGAATCCCAATGAGATTCGGAACTTCAACGACTGCTCGAACCTTGCCCAGGTTGGTTCGATGACGAAAGTTTGATTGTACCTTGGACGTCATTTTTGAGAACTCCAAACACGCCAAGCGGGTCTACGGCATCAGCTACCCAATATGCTGCGCCGCCCCGCTGGCAATCCCTCACGATTGCGATTCGAGCCGCCCGGCTCTCAGCCCTAAGAGGGCGAGAGCCGCGACGCTCGTTTCCGAAGTCAACTGAAAGGCCAAAAACCAGCCCGAAATTATTTAATTTCGACCTTGGCGCCAGCGCCTTCAAGCTTCGTTTTAAGCTCAGCAGCATCATCTTTGCTGACGGCTTCTTTGATGGTCTTAGGCGCACCTTCAACCATTTCCTTGGCTTCTTTCAAGCCAAGGCCAGTGATCTCGCGAACAGCCTTGATCACATTGATCTTCTGAGCACCGGCCTCTGCAAGAACGACGTCAAATTCAGTCTTCTCTTCAGCAGCCTCTGCAGCGCCACCGCCAGCAGCTCCGCCACCAGCTACGGCAACAGGTGCAGCGCTTACGCCCCACTTCTCTTCAAGCTCAGAAACAAGCTCTGCGATCTGGATAACGGGAAGGTTCGACAGGTAATCAACAACCTGCTCTTTGGTAATGTCAGCCATTTTAATGTCCTCTTTGAACTGCCGCACGAGATTGTCTTGCGCGGTCGTTAACGTTCTTTTTTAAAAATTCGTAAAGTGTGACTTCGGTGCCGGAAGACCCAGCACTCCAGTAAAAAAATATTGGTTTGAGTTGGGTAGCAGCCGATCAGCCGCCGTCCTTATTGCGCTTCGCTTCGAGTAAGAGAGCGAAGTTTTGTCCTGGTGCATTGATTAGGCGAACAAGACTCTGTGCCGGCGCAACCAACTGAGCAAGGAGTGTGGCGCGAGCCTCATCCTTATTCGGCAGGGTTGCCAACTGAGTTTCGACAGCCTTAGCATCGAGTACAGAACCGTCCAAAAGGCCGGCTTTGATGGTGAGCTTCTCGTTGTCTTTGACGAAGTCCTTAAGAACGCGAGCCGCTGCACTTGGTTCTTCATAGCTCAGCGCTACTCCGGTCATTCCTTTCAGAAAACCAGACAGCGTGTCTACAAACTCCTCGTCGGCAAGAGCTTTCTTAACCAGCGAGTTCTTCAGAACCTTGTAATCAACACCCTTCTCACGGAACTTTGCCCGTAGAGAAGAAACCTCTTCGACAGTCATGCCTTGATAATCGACAAAGACTGCAGAACTCATTTGCTCAAAGCTATCGCGGATACTCGCTATAGCTGTTTCTTTTTCAGAACGTAGCATTAGCTTTCCTCCTCAGTCGCGGCTGCGACAGAGCTTGCATCGATACGCACGCCTGGACCCATGGTGCTTGAAAGAGTCACACTCTTTAAATAAACACCTTTGGCCGTCGCTGGCTTTTTAGCCACAAGCTCTTGGATCATCGCACGAGCGTTATCTTCAAGCTTTTTCGCGTCAAACGACTTTTGACCAATGCGGGCATGAACAACACCGGCCTTATCGACGCGATATTCCACTTTACCAGCCTTAGCTTCGGTCACTGCACGAGCAACATCCATCGTCACGCTTCCCACCTTTGGGTTCGGCATCAGGCCGCGAGGTCCGAGAACTCGGCCTAACTTACCTACCGAGCCCATCATGTCGGGAGTAGCGATAACACGGTCAAAATCGAGCATACCACCTTGGATCTGCGCGACCAACTCATCGGCGCCAGCGAAGTCGGCACCCGCTTCGCGGGCCTCCTTCTCCTTGTCGCCTTTTGCAAAAACAGCAACGCGTACGGACTTGCCTGTCCCGTGAGGGAGCACGACCGCACCACGCACCATCTGATCGGCGTGCTTGGGGTTCACCCCTAAGCGCACCGCGATGTCGACGCTTTCGTCGAACTTTGCGAATGCCAACTTCTGTAGAACAGAAACAGCCTCACCCACTGGGTAAAACTTTTGCCGCTCATAGTTGGCGAGAGCTTCCGCCCTCTTCTTTGCGATTTTCTTCGGCATATTAGAATTTCGTCTTTCGACTCCTGGGTCACTCACTCACGGCTCGGAAGAGCATCTTCCTCACTCACGGTGAATGCCAGTGATTTGAAAAACAAGAAAAATTGACTTAGCTCTCGACCTCAACGCCCATACTGCGAGCAGTCCCGGCGATAGATCGTGCTGCCATCTCAACATCGTGAGCATTCATGTCAGCAAGCTTCGTATTGGCGATTTCCTTGACCTGATCCCAGGTTAGTTTCGCCACCTTCTTCTTGTTGGGTTCGGGTGAGCCAGAGCCTGGCTTACCCATCTTCAACCCAGCAGCCTGCTTGATCAGCACGCTGGCGGGAGGAGACTTCATCACAAAGCTAAATGAACGATCGGCGAATACTGTGATAATCACAGGTACGACCGTATCGCCGAGCTTTGCGCTTCGGGCGTTAAAATCCTTACAGAAAGCCATGATGTTCACACCATGTTGGCCCAAGGCAGGACCAATTGGTGGAGCAGGGTTGGCTTTACCTGCTGGGATCTGCAGTTTAATGTAACCGGATACCTTCTTCTTTGAAGCAGCCATAATCTTACTCGCTTTCAGCGCTTCTCCACATCGGAGAAGTTGAGCTCAACTGGCGTATCTCGCCCGAAGATGCTCACTTTTACTTTGAGCTTTTGCTTGTCTGCATTGACTTCCTGGACAGTGCCCGAGAAGTTAGCAAACGCACCCACCACAACGCGAACTTCTTCGCCTTCGTGGAACTCGTACTTGGGCTTTGGCTTAGCTGCGCCATCGGAGATTCCGCGACGCAAACCATCGATACTAGGAGGTTTGACCTCCTGAGGTCGATTATTACCAATAAAGCCGGTTACCTTGGGAGTATCACGAACTAGATGCCAAGCATCTTCGCCCATGACCATCTCCACGAATAGATAACCGGGGAAAGTAATGCGGCTACGCGTGCGCTGCTTGCCGCTCTTGAGGGTGTCCGTCACTTGCTCCGTCGGAATCAAGATCTCCCCGAACAGAGACTCCATCTTGTGCTGACGAATACGCTCTTGAAGCGTCGCCTTCACCTTATTCTCGTAATTAGAGTATGTTGTGGCAACGTACCACTTCATCTTCGGCGCGTCTTCACCTGCAGAGGCATCACTGCCCTGAGCATCGAGGTTATCCGCATTTGAAGTCTGGTCTGACACGGTCTGGTCCAATTGAGAAAGTTAGAGAAAAGTGAGTGAGGTAGTTTGCTCCGAGGAGCGAGTCTCGAAGAGAAGGGGTAGTCTTTTCGGTGCGAGAACAACTGTTCTCATGAATAACTAAGCGCCGTAGATAAGACCTGTAAGGTATGCCCAGAACCGGTCGAGAACTGCAACATAAAGAGTTGCAACTGCTCCGGCGACGATAACGACAATAGTGCCATTTGTGACGGTTTCTTTATTTGGCCAAGTGACTCGCGCTAGTTCCGTTGCAACATCCGTAGCCCAGGTTTGGACTGAAGGCCGCCTGTAATAGCTCAAAACGAGGGCGACGCCTAGAACTGCACCTATGCCCAGGGTTATTGAACCTCTTTCATCTTCAGTATATTCAATTAACACTGGAATGAGTCGTACAACTTCTGGGAAATCGGAGAGTTTACTCCAAGCTGCATCGAGAAGCTTGCCGCAGATATACGAGCCCACCATCGCCAGAAGAACGAAGGCGACATGAACATAACGCTGCACCCCGAGCTCAAGGGCCTCTGGGTCTTCAACATCTGGAGCTGTCTCCGTGACCCTCGCTGCAGATTCACCCTGCCGAGCAAGAGGCTCAGCAGAGCTATCTATCATCATCGACTCGCCAGTTCCGCTGTCAACAGAATCAGTCGTGGACGCCGACGTCTCTTCAGATGCGTCGTTAGAATTCTTGGGACTGTCTTTGTCGCTGGCCATGATGATTAAAAACTTGAAAGTTTGCAGGGGCAGAGAGGCTCGAACTCCCGACCTGCGGATTTGGAATCCGCTGCTCTACCAACTGAGCTATACCCCTGTACAGTGTCCCGATAACTCGGGCAACAAAGCCTGCATTTCTCTTTTGAAGGAGATTTGCAGGCTCTGCTGTTGAATCAATGAACTGAAAGTTGAATGATTCTTATTTACCATCGACGTGAAGCGTATGAGCCTCACAGACCCGACAGAATTTTTTGAGTTGTAGCTGCCCTTCGTGTCCACGAGCGCGGGTTGTTTTATAATTCCGACTTCCGCAGACAGTGCAGGAAAGCGCAACGGGTAGCCTTTTCTCGTCTTCCCTCTTGCGCCCCATGTCAGCTCCAATCCATTACTCGAGAATTTCGGAAACAACGCCAGCACCTACGGTGCGGCCACCTTCGCGAATCGCGAAGCGCATTTGATCTTCCAAAGCTACTGGAGTGATCAATTCGATTTCCATGGTGATGTTATCACCAGGCATTACCATCTTCACGCCCTCTGGTAGCTGAACGCTGCCTGTTACGTCGGTA